>JBKQQQ010000939.1:0-2607 GCA_052144275.1 Streptosporangiaceae bacterium | reverse complement strand
CACGTGCACCGGCAGCGCCACCTCCACCGGCCCGTAGAGCAGGTAGAACACGAACGAGAGGGCCAGCAGGCCCGGCAGCACCGGGCTCGACCTGATCATGGCCCAGGCGCCCGGTCCGCTGGGCTTTACGGCCGGCGACTCGGCGGGAGCCTCCGCTGGGGGCGCGGCCGCAGCGGCCAGCCGCGCGGCCAGCGGCGCGATCCGCGCGTAGCTGATCGCGAGCACCACCCAGCTGGCGGCGTCCGCGGTGATGACGACCGCCGGGCCCGTCAGCGCGGTCACCACCCCGGCCAGGGCCGGGCCGATCATCAGGCTCAGCTGGTCCGCCAGGCCGAACACCGTGTTCCCCGCGACCCGCTCCCCGGCCGGGAGCAGGTCCGCGATCAGCGTGTACTTGCCGGCCACGCCCCACGCGCTGAACAGCGACGACACGCCGAGCAGGGCGACGTAGCCGGCGGGGTCGAGCCGCCCGGCCAGCGCCAGGGCGCCGATCAGGCCGAGGGCCGCGGCCCGCAGCACGGCGTTCACGAACACCAGCCGCGCCCCGCGGCGGCCGCTCATCCAGCGCCGCAACGCCACCGCGCCGACCGCCCCCGGCAGCGAGTAGGCCGCGACCGCCGCGCCGACCCACAGGCCGCGGCTATCCGCCGGGGCCAGCTTCAGCGCCAGCCAGGCGATCGCCACCGCGCTCATCCCGTCGCCCAGCGCGGAGGCGGCCGCGCCGGGCAGGACGCGGCGCAGCACCGGATGACTGAGAGCGGGGTAATAGGGCAAGGACCGGGCCCGTTCGGCCAGCCGGAAGGTCCGGGCCGTCGCAGCCTGGTCCTCCTGGCGGTCGGTGGTCACCCAGGGATCATGCAACCTCAACCGCGGTTGAGGTCAAATCGCTTTGCTGTCGGCCCTCAGCTCGGATACCGGGTGGGGCCGCTCAGGTAGCTCCGGCCGGAAGGGGTCGTCCACCGGAACCAGCCGCAGGATCCGGCCTGTTCCAGGTCAGTGCCGCGCGGGTGATCTCCCGCTCGGCGACCGCAAGCTCCTTCAGCATGTCGGATTCTGGCCGATCGCTGGTCGTCGGGGGCAGCCCGGGGTCAGGGGCGCACCCCCGGGCGTTACCTGGCTGCGGGCCTTTCCGCCCGAAATGGTGGAGTATCGGTACTGACAGGCTCGGCATCCGGAGGACGGCATGGGGTCGGCGGGAAGCGAATTCGATCATGTAGTGGTCGGTGCTGGCTCGGCCGGCTGCGCCATCGCGCGCAGGCTGGTGGACGCTGGCCGCAGCGTCGCGCTGGTGGAGGCCGGCGGGCGGGACGATAACCCGGCGATCCACGATCCCGGCAGGGCCTGGGAACTGTGGAACAGCGAGGTGGACTACGCCTACGCTACTGAGCCTCAGGTCCACGCCGCAGGGACCACGGTGTTCTGGCCGCGCGGCAAGGTGCTGGGCGGGTCGGGTTCGCTCAACGGAATGATCTACGTGCGCGGGCACCACGCCGACTACGATAACTGGGCGCACAACGGCGCCGCGGGCTGGTCGTATGACGAGGTGCTGCCGTACTTCAGGCGCTCGGAGGACTTCGAGGACGGCGCGTCGCAGTACCACGGCGCCGGTGGCCCGCTGCCGGTGACTCGTAACCATGACCCCAACCCGGTCAGCGTCGCGTTCGTCGAGGCGTGTACCGAGTACGGACTGCCGTACAACGACGACTGCAACGGGGCGGAGATGCTCGGTGCAGGGTACGCGCACCGCAACATCCGCGGCGGGAAGCGGGCCACCGCGTGGACGTCCTTCGTGCTCCCGGTGCTGGGCAACCCGCTGTTGACCGTGCTGACCTGCGCCCTCGTCACCCGCGTGCTCTTCGATGGCAGCGGCCGGGCCGTGGGCGTCGAGATGTCGCGCGACGGCGGCATCAGCCAGCTGCGCGCGGGCGGCGACGTGATCCTGTCCGGCGGCGTCATCGGTTCAGCACAGCTGATGCTGCTCAGCGGCATCGGGGCGGCCGAGGACCTGCGGGCGCAGGATATCCCGGTGCGGGCGGACCTGCCGGGAGTCGGCGCGAACCTGCACGACCACATCCTCACTACAGTGGTGTGGGAGTCGCGGCGGCCGGTCCCCGGCGGCCGCGCGAACAAGCTCGAGGCGCAGCTTTTCGCCGCGAGCGATCCGGCGATGGCCGCCCCGGACCTGCAGCCGCTGATGTCGCACGTCCCGCTGCCGGTGGCCGGATACGACGTCCCCGCTGAAGGCAGCGGCTACTCGGTCCTAGCCGGCGTCATCCGCCCGCTGAGCCGGGGTCGGCTGCAGCTGCGCTCGGCGGACCCGGCCCAGGCCCCGGTCCTGGATCCGTGCTACCTTGCCGAGCCCGCCGACCTCAGCGCTCTGGTGGCCGCCGTGCGGATGACCCGCGAGATCGGCAGCCAGCATGCCCTGGCCGGCTGGCGGGGCCGCGAGGTCGCACCGGGACCCGGCGTACGAACTAGCCAGGAGATCGCCGCGTACATCCGGCGGGCGCTGCTCAGCTACCACCACCAGGTCGGCACCTGCCGGATGGGCGTCGACCGGCTGGCCGTCGTGGACCCGTCCCTGAGGGTGCACGGCGTGCCGGGGCT
>JBKQQQ010000938.1:0-5743 GCA_052144275.1 Streptosporangiaceae bacterium | reverse complement strand
GTTCGGCCTGCAGGAAGTGGGCCGCGATCCCCGGCAGCGGCTCCTCGGCGCCCTTCGCGGTCTTCGGAACGCGGCCGGACGCGTGCGTGTGCGCGTCGATCAGCCCGGGCATGAGCACCCGCTGGCCCGCGTCCACCGGGCGGGCGCCGTCCGGACACGTCTCCCGGTCGTCCGCGACGCGGCGGATGACGCCGTCCTCCACCAAGATCGCCGTATTCTCGCGGGGCGGCGCCCCGGTGCCGTCGAACAGCCGCGCCCCGGTCAGCCAGAGCCGCCCCTGCACCGGGGCTGGCGCCGCGATCAGCGCCGGAAACCTGTGCGTCACGTCCGATACCGTAACAGCTCCGGGTGGTAAGCCTGCGCGCGTGATTGTCGGTGCTCGCCGTCATCGCACTGATCGCGCTGTTCTTCAGCCGCCGGATCCCGGCCAAGCAGCCCTCTGCCGCACCCGCGGGCGAGCCCGCCCCTGATGGCGGCGGTCTACTCGGGTCCGCTCAGAACCCCTGAGGCTACCGGGTGGTAAGGTGCCCCGTGGTCATCTTGAACCGCCCGCTGCGCATCGCGCTGCTCTCGTATCGCAGCAAGCCGCACTGTGGCGGGCAGGGTGTCTACGTACGCCATTTGAGCAGGGAACTCCACGCGCTCGGGCACCACGTCGAGGTGTTCTCGGGTCAGCCGTACCCGGACCTCGATCCCGGCCCGGTGCTGCGGGAGATTCCCAGCCTCGATCTGTACCGCGACGACGACCCGTTCCGCACCCCTGGCTGGCGCGAGTACCGGGACTGGGTGGACGTGCTCGAGACCGCGATGATGTGGAGCGGCGCCTTCCCCGAGCCGCTGACCTTCAGCATCCGGGCGCAGCGGGTGCTGGCCGCGCGCGCCGCGGACTTCGATGTGGTCCACGATAACCAGGGCCTCGGCTACGGCTTGCTCGGCGTGCGGCGGCTCGGGCTGCCGCTGGTGGCCAGCATCCACCATCCGATCAGCGTGGACAGGCGCATCGACCTGGCGTCGGCGGGCTGGCTCACCGCGCTGTCCCGGCGGCGCTGGTACGGGTTCGTCCGGATGCAGGCCCGGGTGGCCCGCCGGGTAGCCAGGCGACCTGGGGTATCTGGGACGGTGCCGCTGATCACCGTGTCCGAGTCGTCCAAGCGCGACATCTGCCGTGACTTCCGGGTCCGGCCCGGTCAGGTGCACATCATCCCGCTGGGCGTGGACACGCGGGTATTCCGGCCGCGGGACAGCGCCCGGGTGCCCGGCCGGATCGTCGCGGTGGCCAGCGCCGACTCCCCGCTCAAGGGGATCGCCACGCTGCTGCGCGCGGTCGGCAAGCTCGTCACGGACACCGACGCGCACCTGGTCATCGTGGGCAGGCCGGCGCCCGCCACCGAACGGCTGGTGGCCCAGCTGTCCCTCACCGACCGGGTCACGTTCACCCACGGACTCGGCGACGAGACGTTCTCCGCGCTGCTCGCCAGCGCGGAGACGGCCGTGGTGCCCTCGCTGTACGAGGGGTTCTCGCTGCCCGCGGTGGAGCACATGGCCTCGGGCACGCCGCTGGTGGCCAGCCGCACCGGAGCGCTGCCCGAAGTCACCGGCGATGCCGCCGTCCTGGTCACGCCGGGAGAGGACGAGGAACTCGCCGCGGTGCTGCGGCGGCTGCACGACTCCCCCGCCGAACGGGCCGCGCTCGCGGACCGCGCGCTGCGCCGGGTCGGCGAGCGGTTCGCCTGGCCCGCGGTGGCCCAGGCGACCGCCGGGCAGTACCTAGCGGCCGTGGAAGGACTGACCTCGTGCTGACCGTCGATTTCCGCCGCTTCCCCATCCGGCCCGGCCACCGCGTGCTCGACCTGGGCTGCGGCGGCGGCCGGCACGCGTTCGAGGTGTACCGCCGCGGCGCGGACGTGGTCGCGTTCGACCTCGACCCGGCCGAGCTGGCCCCGGTGACCGGCATGTTCGGCGCGATGCAGGTGGCGGGCGAAGCCATTCCGCTGGCCGGGGCGAGCGCCATCTCGGGGGACGCGACCGCCATGCCGTTCGGCGACGGCGCGTTCGACCGGGTGATCGCGGCTGAGGTCCTCGAGCACATCCTGGACGATCAGCGGGCGATGAACGAGCTCGCCCGCGTGCTGCGGCCGGGCGGGCTGGCGGCGATCACCGTGCCGAGCTGGCTGCCGGAACGGATCTGCTGGGCGTTGTCCACTGAGTATCACGAGGTTCCCGGGGGGCATGTGCGCATCTACACACGCGTCGAGCTGGAAGCCAAGCTGGCCAGGGCCGGGCTGCGGGCAGTCTGGCATCACCACGCGCACGGGCTGCATTCGCCCTACTGGTGGCTGAAGTGCGCGGTCGGCGTGCACGACGACAAGCACCGGCTGACCAGTGCCTACCACCGGATGCTGGTCTGGGACATCATGCGCAAGCCCGCCCTCACCCGGCTCGCCGAGCGCGCGCTTAACCCCCTGATCGGGAAGAGCCTGGTGGTGTACGCGGTCAAGGCCGGGACGGCCGAATGACTGAGGGGCTGCTGGACCGGGCCGAGGTGCTCGCGACGGGTGAGGCCATCGCCCGGATGCAGGAACGTTCCGGGGCGATCGCGTGGCCCGACGGCCACGTCGACGCCTGGGATCACGTCGAGTGCGCGATGGCCCTAAGCGCCTGCGGGCTGCGCGAGCCGGCCAGGCGGGCCTACCGGTGGCTGCGCGAGACCCAGCGCGCCGACGGGTCCTGGCCCCGGTCCGTGGCGGCCGGCCGGGTGACCGACCCGGCGGCGGAAAGCCACCACGCCGCGTACGTCGCCGTCGGCGCCTGGCACGAGTACCTGGTGACCGGCGACGAACGGCACACCCTGGTGATGTGGCCGACGGTCCGCCGCGCGGTGGAATGGACGCTCGCGCTGCGCACGCCGCGCGGCGAGGTCCGTTGGGAGCGCGACGCCGCCGGCGTGCCGGGGACGTACGCGCTGCTTTCCGGCTGCTCGAGCATCCACCAGAGCCTGCGCTGCGCGATCGCGCTGGCCAAGCTGGCCGACGACCCGAGGCCCGACTGGGAGCTCGCGGCGGACCGGCTAGGGCACCTGGTGGCCCGCCAGCCGGAGGCGTTCGCGGACAAGAGCCGGTTCGCCATGGACTGGTATTACCCGGTGCTCGGCGGCGCGCTCCGCGGCGCGGACGCGGCCCGCCGGCTGGCGTCGGCCTGGGACACGTTCGTGGTGCCCGGGCTGGGCGTCCGCTGCGTGAGCGACCAGTCGTGGGTCACCGCGGCCGAGACCTGCGAGCTCGTCATCGCCCTGGACGCCTGCGGGATGCGCGCGCAGGCCCTGGAGGTGTTCGCGAGCGTCCAGCATCTGCGCCACCCGGACGGCTCTTACTGGACCGGCTGGCAGTTCGACAACCAGGCTCCGTTCCCGAGGGAGCGGTCTAGCTGGACCGCGGCCGCGGTGGTCCTGGCGGCCGACGCGCTGGCAGGCTTCAGCGGCGGCGCGGGGATCTTCAGGGACGCGGGCCAGCAGTCAGCCGATTCCCTCGCCGGTCCGCTCTAGCAGGCGGAGCGAGCCTTCCCGGCTCGCTTCGGTGAACGCGCCGGATTTCAGCGCCCGCTGGTAGATCCGGTACGGCGCCTGGCCGCCCTCGGCCGGGTCGGCGAACACGTCGTGGATGGCCAGCACGCCGCCGGGCGCGACCCACGGTGCCCAGCCCTCGTAGTCGGTCACCGCCGCCGCGTCGGTGTGGCCGCCGTCGATGAACAGCATGCCGAGCGGCGTGCGCCAGAACCTGGCCACCTCGGCGGACCGGCCCACCACGACCACCACGTGGTCCTCGAGCCCGGCCGCGGCCAGCGTGGCCCGCAGCCGCGGCAGCGTATCGAGGCGGCCGGTCCCGGGGTCCACCAGCCGCGGGTCGTGGTACTCCCAGCCCGGCTGGTGCTCTTCCGAGCCGCGGTGGTGGTCGACGGTGACGACCAGCTGGCCGGCCTGGCGGGCCGCGGCGGCCAGGTAGATCGTGGACTTGCCGCAGTAACTGCCGATCTCGAGCACCGGCCCGCGCGCGGCGTAGCGCCCGGCCGCGTCGAACAGGGCGAGGCCCTCGGCGGCCGGCATGAAGCCCGTCGCCGCCTCCGCTGCGCTCAGCAGTTCAGCATTCATCTCGGTCATCTCAGTCAAGATAGGCCAGGACGGCCAGGACGCGCCGGTTGTCGTCGCCGGAAGGCACCAGGTCCAGCTTGCCGAAGATGCCTGCCGCGGGCTTGCTCACCGCCTTCTCGGTGATGAACAGCCGCTGGGCGATCGCGGCGTTGGACCGTCCCTCGGCCATCAGCGCCAGCACCTCGCGCTCGCGCGGCGTCAGCCGGGCCACCGGCTCGGTGCGGAAGTTACGCACCATCAGCTTCTGCATCACCTCGGGATCCAGGACGGTGCCGCCGGCCGCCACGTTGCGGATCGCCGCGGTGAACGCCTCGTCGTTGAACACGCGGTCTTTCAGCAGGTAGCCGACGCGACCTGCCTGGTCGGCCAGCAGTTCGCGGGCGTACAGCTGCTCCACGTACTGCGACAGGACGAGCACCGGCAGGCCAGGCAAGCCCGTCCCGAGGGCGTTGACCAGCAACGTTCGGCGCATGCAAATCGGGCATGACGAGAACAAGCGATGACCCAGAAGGTATACAAGAGTTCGATGAACTCTGAGAATCTGGCGCTCTGCCGGATCTTGTCCGCAAACTGGTACGGGCTTAAGTCCGTGGTGTTTGGGATGCGGCGGCCGGACCCATGCTGTCCCGCAAACGCCGGAATAAGCACCAGCGCCGCCCGCTACGTCACGTTATGCACGCAGGCGCCCGATATCAGACCCCACGCGTAACTCACGTTAAAACGCAAGAAGGAACTGGTGCGATGCGGGTCAGCGGGCCGCCGCACGGCGAACAGGGCGAAACGCGCTAACATCGCTCAGATACCGAGGTGGTGACACGGTTGAGCGGAAGCGGCGCGGGGTCAGCCGGCATCAATACGTCGGTGCCGAACGTCGCCAGGATCTATGACTACATTCTTGGCGGCAAGGACAACTTCGCCGCCTACCGGCGGGCCGCGCAGCAGTTGCTCGCCGCCCTCCCCGACATCGCGGGGGTCGTCCGCGACAACAGGGCGTTCATCGGCCGCGTGGTCCGCTTCCTGGCCGGCGAGGCGGGCATCCGCCAGTTTCTCGACCTCGGCGCCGGCCTGCCCACGCAGAACTGCGTGCACCAGATGGCTCAGGCGATCGCGCCGGACGCGCGCGTGGTGTACGTCGACAACGATCCGGTGGTCTGCTCGCACGGCCAGGCGCTGCTCGGGCAGCGCGGCACAGTCGGCGTCGTGCTCGGCGACCTGCGCCGGCCCGCCGAGATCCTCCGGCACCCGGAGGTGCTCGCCAAGCTCGACTTTTCCCAGCCGGTGGGGGTGCTGTGCGTCTGCGCCCTGCACTTCGTGCCGGACCAGGAGAAGCCGCATCAGATCATCGCCGGGTACCGCGATCACCTCGCGCCGGGCAGCTACCTGGCCATCACGCACGGCATTACCGCGGCCACCCCGCAGGACGACCCGGACGGGGTAGTCCAGAGCGTGACGAACGTCTATCAGAACGCATCGGCGCAGATTCATGTACGGCCGACCAAGGAGATCGAGCGATTCTTCGACGGCTTCGAGATCATCGAGCCAGGAGTCGTCTGGACGGCCCGCTGGCGGCCTGATCCCGGTACCCGGCCGGCCGGCCGG
>JBKQQQ010000937.1:0-4687 GCA_052144275.1 Streptosporangiaceae bacterium | reverse complement strand
GCGATGGCCCCGTTCGTCACCGGCGAGGTGAACCCGGCTGCCCTGGACGACCTGGTCCGGCTGTGCGTCGAACTGGACCGGCTCGGCCACCACCCCCGCACCGGCGGCAGCGGCCCCGGCGGCACCGGCCCCGGCGGCACCGGCAGCGGCGGCGGGGCTGGCACCAGCGACACGGCCAGCAGCAGCGGGCAGGGCGCGTCCGGCCCGGACACCGCCCGGGCGTGGGAAGCCCTCGAGCGCGCGATCATCGGCAAGGCTGTCGACTTGTTGTCGGGTCCGGGCGGGCTGGCGTCGTTCCTGCGGCGCCGGCAGCTCGGCGCCCGCCTGTCCGGCCCGAGCCTGCCCTTGGACATCGGCTACGCCGAGACCATCCCCGCCGGGATCCGCAACGCCGTCACCCTGCGGGACAAGCACTGCCGGTGGGCGGGCGGCTGCAACCAGCCCGCCTCCGCATGTGAGGTCCACCACGTCAGGCACAAGAAGGACGGCGGCAAGACCAGTACCCGAGATTGTGTTCTACTGTGCTGGTTCCACCACCAGGTTGTCATCCACCGGTGGGGCTGGACGCTCGTCCTGAACCCGGACGGCACCACCACCGCCTGGAACCCCGGCAAGACGAAGGTGCTGCACAGCCACAGCCCACCCGCCCGCCCCGGGTAACCCCCTGGGGGACGCCGGGACTGTGACGCCATGCAGCTTCGGGCGGGTCCAGGTACACAGCGGTAGCGCATCCGCCCGCGCGAGTTCGGCGGGTCTGCAGACGCGCTGGGGTCAGGCCGACGCCACCGCCACCGCCGGAACCGGAACCGGCACCGGCACCGGCACCGGCACCGGCACCGGCAAGCCCACCTTCATGATCTAAGGTTCCCTTACCATGCGGTCGTGACGATACGACTGGCCAGCGACGGCCCGCAGACCCTGCATGCGGAAACCATCGGCGCGGCCTGGCTCGCGGTGGCCGGGCGGATCCTGGCGCAGGGCGTCGCCAGCCGCTACGACGGATTGCCGGTGCGCGAGATCTCACTGGTGACGCTGGCCGTGGACCGGCCCGACCCGGTCGACGAGATCATCGCGAGGCATGCCGAACCCGAGCGGCTGGCCTGGATGCACGCGAACTTCACCGACCACGCCAAGGTGGACGCCCTGGGCGGGGCGGACAGCTACGCGACCCGGCTATTCGACTACGAGCACTCCGGCCGCGACCAGGTCGCCTGGGTCGTCGGCCGGCTGCGCCAGGACCCGGCTACGCGGTCTGCGGCAATCACCACCTTCCAGCCGCACACCGACACCACTTACATCCCCTGCGTCAGCCTGCTCGACTTCTGGCTGCCGGACGGGGCGGTCGAGCTGATCGCCTACGCGCACAGCATCGACTTCGGCGCCAAGGGCTACGGCAACCTGGTCGAGCTCGCCTCGCTGCAGCAGCACGTGGCCGACGAGCTCGGCCGCCCGGCCGGGCGGCTGCTGATGATGGTCAAGTCGGCGCACGTATACGAGACCGAACGCACCTACCTGCAGGGGGTACTCAGCGAGGCCGCGGGCTCGTGAGCCGTACTCGTCAGCCGGGCGCGGGCAGCTGGCCGCGGCCGGCCGCCTTGGCCAGCCGCCGGGCTTGCCTCAGGTCCAGGCCCCGAGCCTGCGGCGGGACCCGGAAGATAGTCGCGCCGCCCATCAGGTTGTACGCACGGATCGTGACCCGCGGGGCACCAGGGCGCAGGCGCTCGACGCCGATCTCCGTGTTGCCGCCCATCAGGGAGAAGCCGCCGACGTCCAGCTCGATGGAGTCGGGGATGTAGATGTTCGCGCCGCCCATCATGGTGAACACGTTGACCGTGAGCTCGCCGCCCTCGATCTCGGCCTCGCGCAGGTCGATCTCGTCGCCGCCCATGATCGCGACGGCGTTGATGCTGCCGACCGCGCGGAACCGGCCGTGCCGGTGCGAGCCGCTCATGATGGCGACCATCCAGCGCACCGGTTTCCTGGTCCTGGCCGGCGCCGGGCCAGACACGCTCTCCTGGCCCGCCTCTTGCGGCAGGTCGCTGGTCAGCGTGGCGAGTTCGCCGCGCGTCTTGGCGGCCAGCGCCCGGCTGGAGCGCTCCTCGAGCTCATCGAGGGTGAGCCGGCCGACGGCGGCATGATCGCCGAGAATCCGCAGCGTGACGTCGCGTTCGGCGTCTGAGACCCGAAGGGAATCGTCAGGGTCGGTCACTACAGGTCCCTTCCTCGGCGTGCCGCTCAGCAAGGGTACGCCCGGGCCGGGGCGCCATCCAAGCCGCCTCCGGCTCGCGAGCGCGGCAGCCGCAGGCTGTCCGGCCACCACCAGGACCGGCGATCGTCATCGCGGCAGCCGCGATGAGCGGGGTGAGCAGGCCCAGGCCGCCCCGGCAAGCCGAAGGTCCATATCGGCCGGGTATTACCATTCCGGAAAATCTACGAAATTTTTAGCGATTCATGTTATGACGCCAAAGCACACACGCGGACTACCAGGGGCGATACCATGTGTGCCGCACTTGACGTTCAAGTGGGACACGCATGTCCCAAAGCCGCCAGGCGGAGCAGCCTCCTATGATTCATGTCAATAACTTCTCTAACGGCGCCCTGAACCCGGTCCTCGCCTACCTGATGTCGTGCGTGGGCTGTTTCCTCGGGCTCAGGTGCGCCACCCGCGCGCAGGCCTACCG
Organism: Streptosporangiaceae bacterium; assembly: GCA_052144275.1. Taxonomy (GTDB): domain Bacteria; phylum Actinomycetota; class Actinomycetes; order Streptosporangiales; family Streptosporangiaceae; genus Palsa-504. The sequence continues at coordinate 2,006 of JBKQQQ010000937.1, read as the reverse complement.
GGGCGCGGCCCGGGCCCGCTGGCTGGCCGCGGGGGCACTGGCTATCGCCACCACGGGGATCTGGGTGATGCACTTCATCGCCATGCTCGGGTTCACCATCCCGGGCCAGACGATCCGCTACAACGTGGTCATCACCATCGTGTCCATGCTGATCGCGGTGATCGTGGTCGGGACCGGGACGTTCATCGTCGGCTTCAGCCGGGGCGGGACCTGGCCGCTGCTGGCCGGCGGCATGATCATCGGGATCGGCGTGGCCAGCATGCACTACCTCGGCATGGCGGCCATCAGGGTCCCGGACTCGCTGACCTATAACCCGGCGATCGTCGCCGCCTCGGTGGTCATCGCGATGGTCGCCGGCATCGCCGCGCTGTGGGCCGCGCTACGGCTCAATACCTTGTGGTCCACGCTCGTCGCGTCCCTGATCATGGGCGTGGCGGTCAGCGGCATGCACTACACCGGCATGGCGGCGCTGCGGGTGCAGGCCGCGCCCGGCCTGGCCGTGAACACGTCGGCCACCGCCAGCGCGGGCGCGTTCCTGCTGCCGCTCATCCTGGGCCTGTGCAGCATCGGGTTCATCTTCTCCGCGGTGATCGCGGTGTCGCCGACAGCAGCCGAGATCTTCGAGGAAGACGAGCTGATGAAGCGGATCGGGCAGAGCCAGGCGGCGCGGTACGAGCCGCAGGCGTGGCAGGCCCCGCAGCCCGGGCAGGCCCCGCAGCCCGGGCAGGCCCCGCAGCCCGGGCAGGCCCCGCAGCCCGGGCAGGCCCCGCAGCCCGGGCAGGCCCATCCCGGGCAGGCACAGTCCGGCCGGGAAGATCCGGGCAGCCTGTTCCGCCCGCATCGCCTCAAGGATCAGGCGTGACCGGGCTGGGCCGCCCGGGCGACCTCACATCCGGACGTTATCGGTGAGCCAGGAGCAGAGAGGCTGGGCCGTTCGGAAGAATGAAACGACGCGATCCTTAGCCGCGGCACTTTCCAGCCAGGGTTCCACCGGCCATTGTTTCCACGCGGTCAGGCCCTTGTAGCGGAGCAGCGTGATGCGGGGGTGGTCCGCCGGGTAGCCGCGCGGCGCGGACTTGAGCGCGCCGTGCCCGTGGACGGTGACGTCCGCCTTCTCGAGCTTGGCGACGATCTCCTCGAGCTCGGCGCCCAGGCGGTCGCCGGCGACCGCCTCGCGGTAGCGGGCGAGCTGCTCCGGGTCCATCTGCCACATCCCGGCGCCCGCGCCCAGGCCCTCGGCGGACAGCTGGACGTAGCCGGTGCCGCCGACAACCGCCCCGATATGCGTCTTATACGGGGTTTTGTCCGGGCTGAACCTGACATCCCGGTACGGCCGGAAGACCTTCGGCTCGCCGAACTCCGCGGCCAGTTCCTCGGCCAGGTCCGTCATCGGCCGCAGGACCTTGTCGGTGTAGATCGCCTTGTGCGCGGTCCACCAGGTCTTGGTGTTGTCGGCCGCGAGCCCGTCGTAGAAATCCAGCGCCTCCTCGGGCCACCCGCTGAATGCCATCGTCAGGTCCCCTTCTGCCGTTGTTCCAGCCCAACAGTAACGATTTTCCCGAACGGGCAGTGGTGCTTGCCCTGCCAACCGTGTATACGGGACGCATGAGCATGCCGGAACGAGATGGCGTTTCGCTGACCCATCTCGATGAGCCGCTGTTCGACGGGGCAGGCGCCACCAAGCGGGACCTGGTGGATTACCTGGAGGCCGTGGCCGGGCTGATCCTGCCCGAACTGCGCGGACGGCCGCTGTCGGTCATCCGGGTCCGGGCCGGGCAGCGGCCGTTCATGCAGAAGAACCTGCCGGACTACGCACCGCCGTGGATCCGCAGCGTCACCATGTGGGCCGAATCCTCCCGGCGCGAGGTGCGCTACCCGCTGTGCGACGACTGGCGCACGCTGCTGTGGCTGGCCAACCAGCGGGCGGTGGAGTACCACCCGACCCTGGGCCTGGCCGGTCACCTGGACCGGCCGTCCTACCTGGTGCTGGACATCGACCCGCCGCC
>JBKQQQ010000936.1:0-5022 GCA_052144275.1 Streptosporangiaceae bacterium | reverse complement strand
CCCTGCCTACCGCGGTCACTGCCGCATCAGGCTAAGGCTGCGGGAGCCCGTTCGGCCGTCTGGGTTGCCTGCGGAGGTCAGCGATGCGCCACCTGGAGGTAGCCATGGAGGAAGCAGTGTCCGCAGGCGTGCCGCGTCGGCAGCCGGCCGCCGCGCTGATGTTCCGCGGCAGGTACCTCAGCATCACCAGCTACAAGCGCGACGGCACGAGCATCGCCACGCCCGTGTGGTTCGTCCAGCAGGACGGCAGGCTCCTGGTGGAGACCGACGCCGCCTCCGGCAAGGTCAAGCGCATCCGCCGCCATCCGGCGGTGCTGGTGGCGGTCTGCTCCGCGACCGGCCGGCTGCGCGGCCCGCAGGTGCCCGCCACGGCCGAAATCCTCCCTGATTCCGAGGTCAGCGTCATCCGGCCGCTGATCAGGCGCAAGTACCGGGCCGACATGGTGATCTTCAGGCCGCTCCGGTTCGTCCAGGCCACGCTGCACGTAGGACCGCGCGAGACCAAGCCGGTGATCCTGGCGATCACCCCCGGCTGACCGCGACCTGGTAGAGGGCCGTGGCGGTGGCACCTACGGCTCCCCCTCTACCTGGACGGCTCCCCGGGGCGGGCCCCAGCCGCGTCCGGCAGGTGGAGCCCGACCACCGCTCCGCCGCCCGGCTTGTTGCGGGCGGCGGCCACGCCGCCGTGCGCGGCCGCGACGGCCTGGACGATGGCCAGTCCCAGGCCTGCGCCTCCATCGCCGCGGGAGCGGCCAGAATCAGGCCGCCGGAAGCGCTCGAACGCGTGCGGCAGGAATTCGGCCGGGAAACCAGGCCCGTCGTCGCGCACCTCAAGGTCAAGATCGGTGCCGCTGGCCCTGGCCGCGAGCACGATGACCGACCCGCGGGGCGCGAAGCGCAGCGCATTGCCCAGCAGGTTGTCGACCGCCTGGCCGATCCAGTCCGGGTCGATGCGGCCCCGCAGGTCGGCTGGGACGTCGACACGGCAGGTCAGGCCCGCCGCGGCCAGCCGGGGCCGGGCGAGCTCGGCGCTGCGGGCGAGCAGCGGCCGCAGTTCGGTCTGCTCAAGCCGGAGGCTGAGCCGGTCCTCGTCGCTGCGGGCGAGCAGCAGCAGGTCGCTGGTGATCCGGGCCAGCCGGTCGGCTTCCGTGGCCGCGCTTCGCACCGCGGCGGCCAGTTCCTCGCGGCTGCGCCCGGGCCGGTCCGCGAGCTCGAGCTCACCGCGGAGCACCGCGAGCGGCGTGCGCAGCTCGTGGCTGGCGTCCGCGACGAACGCCCGCTGCCGGCTCAGCGCCCGCTGAAGCCGGCCGAGCAGGTCGTTCATCGTGGCGGCCAGCGCGGCGATCTCGTCCTTGGTCGCCGGCACCTCGATGGTGGATTCCTCGGTGCTGGCTTTCTGGGGGCGCACGGACAGCGCGGCGACCTGGCGCCTGAGCCGCTCCACCGGTGACAGGGCCGCGCGAGCCAGCCAGTAAGCGCCGGCGCACGCGATGACGACGAAGATGACCCCGGCTGCGGCGAGCTCCCGTTCGGCCTGACTCATGGTCGATTCGAAGGACTCGAGTGAGACCCCGGCCACCGCGGTCCAGCCGGGGCGGCCGGCCAGCGGCGCGGCGGTGACCCGCGTGTTCTCATCGTCGATCGTCCGGTTCAGCGCGATCTGGCCGTGCCGGGCCCGGGCGAGCTCCGCCGCGGTCAGCAGCGGGACGGTCCCGGTGTCCCGGCTCGCACCGCGCACGTGACCGGCGGCGTCGATGACCTGGACCAGGTATTCACCGGGCGGCGGGCCGCCCGCCGAGGCCGCCGAACCGGACTGGCCGGATTGGCCGCCCGCGGCCAGATACTGCCCGGCCTGGCCGAGCTGGACGGCGAGCTGGGAATCAATCGCGCCCAGCTGGGCGGACGAAAGGCTGCTGATGAACAGCCAGCCGCCCAGGGCGAAAATCGCCGCGGCCGCTACCGCGAACGCGACCGCGAGGCGCAGCCGGATCGGCATGCCGCTACCCAGCGGATCCGGCCCGGAGCCGGTAACCCATGCCCCTGACCGTCTCGAGATCGTGCCGCCCGAACGGCGCGTCGATCTTCCGCCGCAGGTAGTTGACGTACTGGTCGACGACGTTGGAGCCGCCGTCATAAGCGAAATCCCACACCGCGTCGATGATCTGCGAACGGGACAGCACGGCGCCCGGATGCCGGAGGAACAGTTCGAGCAGCGAGAACTCCTTCGGGGACAGCGCCAGCTCGGTCTGGCCACGCCAGGCCCGCTTGGCCGCCGGATCCAGTTTCAGGTCGCCCTCGGCCAGGATGACCGGCCGGGAACGGTCGTCGCGGCGGGCCAGCGCCCGGAGCCTGGCCGCGAGTTCGAGCAGGCTGAACGGCTTGACCAGGTAGTCGTCCGCGCCGGCGTCCAGCCCGCGGACCCGGTCCCCCACGCTGTCCCTGGCCGTCAGCATCAGCACCGGCACCCAGGTCCCCGCCTCCCGCAGCCGCCGGCACAGCTGTACCCCGTCGAAGCCGGGCAGCATGACGTCGAGGACGATCGCCCCGTAGGCGTTTTCTGTCGCCATCCACAGTCCCTCCGGGCCGTCGGCGGCCACGTCCACCGCATGGCCTTCCTCCTCAAGCGCCCGCTTGAGCAGTACGGCCATCCGGATCTCGTCCTCCACCACGAGTACCCGCATGCCTGAACAGTACGGAGCGCCAGATGAGAAATCGATGAGAGCCGCTCACGGCGCGACTACGGAGCGTCCCGGCTCAGATGTGAGACCTCACATTGTTCTCTCACGGACAGCTCACCAGGGCGGACGCACCCTGGGAGGACCAGCTCAAATCGTCCACCCAGGAGCAGTCAGATGGATCAGGATCCCCCGGCGGCCCGGGCCCGGGCTCGCGGCCTGCGGCAGGTACGCCGCTGGTCGAACGGGACGGCCGCCGCGCTGATCGCGGTGACCGTCGTGACGACCGGGTATTTCGCCCGGGCCAGCCACTCTGCGGCCGTGGCGGCATCGGCGGCATCGGCGGCCGGGGTGGCCGGCGGCCAGCCGGGAACGGCGGCGAGCACGCACCAGCCGTGTGTCTCCGTCCCGGTCGCCACGTCGGGTGGTTCCGGCGTCACGAGCCAGACCGTGATCCGGTCGTGCGCACCGGGCACAGGCACCAGCGTCCCCACCGTGATTACCACGGGACAGACGCACGAAGGAGGCGATTCCTGATGGCGTTCTCGGTCCGCTACACCGCGGACATACCCCGGCTGACCAGCCCCGCACCCGGCGTGCCCGGGCCGGCCTGGGAGGATTGGGTCCGCGCCGCCGCCGAGGGCATTGCCATCGCCGAACGGGCGGCGCTGGGCACCACCGCGCGGGTCGCGGCCTGGCCGCCGGAGGACCTGGACCTGGCGCTGGCCGCCGTCGATACCGAACTTGAGCGGCTCGACCGGCAAGCCAGCAGGTTCCGCGACGACTCCGAACTCTCCCGGATTCACCATGAGCCGAGTCCGGTCCATCAGCTGAGCCGGGGCCTGGCGGAGGCGATCAGCGTCGCGCTGGCCGCGGCCCGGTGGACCGGCGGCCTCGTGGACCCGACGGTGGGCGGCGCGCTCATCGCCCTGGGCTACGACCGCGACTTCGCAGCCATCGGTCCCGCCCTGGCCCTGGCCCTGGCCGACAGGCCGGCTGCGGCCGACAGGCCGGCTGCGGCCGACGGGCCGGGGCCGGCGCCCGGCTGGCGGTCGGTGACGCTGGAGGGAACCGTGCTCAGCCTGCCCGCCGGGGTGCGCCTGGATCTCGGCGCGACGGCCAAGGGGCTCGGCTCGGACCGGGCGGCCGTGGCCGCGTACCGGGCCAGCGGGCGCGGCGGTATCGTTGTCAGCCTGGGCGGCGACATCGCCGTCGCCGGCCAGCCGCCCGTCGGCGGCTGGCCGGTGGCCGTGGCCGACTCCTCCGACCCGGGCCGCGGAGCGCCAGGCCAGGTCGTTCGGCTGACGGCGGGCGCGCTTGCCACGTCGTCGGTGACCGGTCGGCGGTGGCAGCGGAACGGGCGGCCGGTGCACCACATCGTCGACCCCCGGACCGGGTGGCCGGCGGCCGGCCCGTGGCGGACGGTGAGCGTCGCCGCGTCCAGCTGCGCGCAGGCCAACGCCGCCAGCGCCGCGGCGATCGTGGCCGGGCACGACGCGGAAGCGTGGCTGGCCGGGACCGGGCTGCCGTCCCGGCTGGTGGGACACGACGGCGCGGTGCGGCTGCTCGGCAGCTGGCCGGTTGCCGACGGCGGCCCACTCCCCGGTCCGCTTTCTGGTCGACTGTCCGGCGCCAGGCCCGGGGAGCCCTGCCATGACTAGCGTCGCCGTGACTGGCGCCGTCGCTGCGGGCACGGGGTCGCAGGGGCTATGGTTCGTCTCGCGGGGCAGCGGGCTCGTGCTGCTGGTCCTGCTGACCGTGGTCATGGTTCTCGGGATCGCGACCCGGGCCGGCTGGGCGCCCCGGCACTGGCCCCGCTTTGTCCAGGCCGAACTGCACCGCACGCTGTCCCTGTTCACGGTGGCGCTCCTCGGCCTGCACGTCGTCACGGCCATCCTCGACCCGTACGTGACGATCGGGTGGGCGGCCACGGCGATCCCGTTCCTGTCGCCCTATCACCGGCTCGCCATCGGTCTGGGCACGCTGGCCGTCGACCTCGGGGCGGCGGTCCTGCTGACCAGCGCGCTGCGGTCGCGGCTGGGCTTCCGCTCCTGGCGGGCGGTCCACTGGCTGGCGTATCTCGCCTGGCCGACGGCGTTCGTCCACGCCCTGACCGCGGGGAACGACATGCGTACCGGCTGGGTCGCGGCGACCGTTTGGGGATCCGCCGTCGTGCTGGCGGTCGCGGTGCTGATCCGGGTGGTCACCGCGCGGCGCCGCGTTCCGGACTCGCCGGCGAACGGCACCGCATCACGAGACGACCGGGCCCCGGCGGGGGTGCGCCCGTGACCCGCTCCGCCCTAGGCGCGCGAACCGTGTCACGACTGCTGCCGGGCGACTATGCCGA
>JBKQQQ010000935.1:0-4589 GCA_052144275.1 Streptosporangiaceae bacterium | reverse complement strand
AGGAACTTGAACGAGCGTCGCGTCAGAGATCCGCGACGGCCCGGGCCGGATCGGTTTCCGGTGAGCCGCCGGGCTCCCAGCCCTCATCCGATCGCGTGTACGGATACCAGCGGAGGTCGCGGCCGAGGCGGAGCTGCAGATTGCCCGCCGTGACCTGGTTGCCGCGGACAGCTTCCTCCGCGCCGGTCTTGGTGCGCAGCGCGGCCCGTGCCGTCGTCAGCAGTTCAAGGGCGTCCGGATCTTCCGCAGCTGGGCTCCACGTGCCGCGCAGCGTTTCCAGTCCGGTCAAGCTGCCCTGCCGCCAGGCCAGCGCCTGACGGGCGAGGTCGCGACTGCCTACCCCGCAGCGCGCCACCAGCGTGGCGAACGCGGGCGTGCCCAGCGCCCGGGCGGCCCTACGGGCCAGGTCAGCGTCCGAATCGAGGGTAAGCCCGGCGTCGGCGGACAGGCCCATCGCCAGTTGCCAAGCCCGACTGGCTGCATCTGCGGCCAGTTCCAGCAAGTCGTCACGAAGACCAGACCGCCACGGCGGCGGATCCACCGGAAGCGCCGCCGGAAGCCCGGGCCGTCCGGGTGGCAGCGGCACGGCGGGGATCGGCGCTGAGGGGGCCGGCGCGGCGAACGCCGTCCTGGCGTCCACGCCCTCGTCGGCCGTGGACCGGCCGGCCGATGATGGCGCCTCGGCACCGGCTTGACCAGTCGCCCGAGCTGCCGCTGCGGACCCTTGGCCGGATGCCGCGCCCCGCCGACGGGTCCGGATCCCGGCCAGCACCTGATCACGGCCGCGGCCGCGCAAGAGGAAAAGGGCGAAGGGATCGGCGTCTAGCGCATCGGTGAGGAGGTAACAGGCCGCCGCCGAATGCTTGCACGGGTCCGCCTCGTCCGGGCAGCTGCAACGCGGCCCTAGCTCGCCGCCGCCGGGCAGCAGGTCAAGCCCTGCGGCGGCCGCGTCGTCGGCGATCTCCGGCGGCAGCTCGCCATCAAGCAGGGCCGCCGCGTGGCCGAGCCGGGCCGAGATGGCCTCGAGCACCCGGTCCCATTCGTCGTCGGTGAACCGCCGTACCCGGATCCTGACCTGATACGGCTCGGTCTTGCGGCCCTGGACCTGGGCGCGCGCCTCGCCCGGAGCCAACGTCAGGTCGCCGACCGCGCCGGAGCGTGCGTAGTCCCGGCCGCGCGGCAGGCGGTCGGGGTCCAGCCGAGCTCGCTGCTCCAGCGCCTCCAGCCAGGCCCGGCCCCACCAGGTCCGGCCGAACTCCTGCTCCCCCGGGCGCGCCCCAGACACGCCAGACGCCCCGGCCATGTCGCCCGCTCCGGCCAAGTCCTCGCTCACGGGGCGGCTCGCAGGCTGACAAGCTCGGCGAGCGCGGCGTCGGACAGCTCGGCGATCCAGCCCTCTCCAGAACCGATCACGGCGTCGGCGAGCTCGCGTTTCTTCTCCAGCAGGGCTGCGATGCGGTCTTCGAGCGTCCCCTCGGCGATGAGCCGGTGCACCTGCACGGGACGGTCCTGGCCTATCCGGTACGCCCGGTCGGTCGCCTGATCCTCTACCGCCGGGTTCCACCACCGGTCGTAATGCAACACGTGGGTGGCGCGGGTCAGCGTCAGGCCGGTGCCGCCCGCCTTGAGCGACAGCAGGAACACCGGTACGCCGCCGGCCTGGAACCGGGCCACCATCTCCTCCCGGCGCCGCACGGGAACCCCGCCGTGCAGGAACAGGGAGCCGATCCCGCGCGCGTCAAGATGCTGCTGCAGCAGCGTTGCCATCTGCGTGTACTGGGTGAAGACGAGCATTGATTCGCCGCCGGCCAGGATGAGGTCGGTCAGCTCATCGAACGCGGCCAGCTTCCCTGACCGGCCGGCCAGCGGCCCCGGTTGCTTTAGGTACTGGGCCGGGTGGTTGCAGATCTGCTTCAGCGCGGTCAGCAGCTTGAACACCAGGCCGGCCCGCTCGATACCGTCGGAGGTTTCGATCGCTTCCATCGTCTCGCGGACCATCGCCTCGTACAGCGTGACCTGCTCGGCGGTCAGCGGCACGAACAGATCTGTCTCGGTCTTGCGCGGAAGTTCGGGCGCGATACCGGGGTCGGTCTTCTTGCGCCGCAGGAGGAACGGCCGGATGAGGGCGGCGAACCTGGCCGTCGCGTCGGCGTCGCGGTACCGCTCGACCGGCACCGCCACGCGGCGGGTGAATGCCTCTAGGTGCCCGAGCAGGCCGGGCGTTGTCCAGTCCAGGATGGCCCACAGCTCCGACAGCCGGTTCTCCACCGGCGTTCCGGTCAGCGCGATCTTGGCGGGCGCGGGCACCGCCCGCAGCTCGCGCGCGGTCCGCGATAGCGGGTTCTTAGCGTGCTGTGCCTCGTCGGCGACGACCAGGCCCCAGCCGACCTCGGCGATGCGTGCCGAGTCACGCAGCACCACGCCGTAGGTGACCAGGACGATTTCGTCGACGGCCAGGTCCTGCAGGTGGCGCCCGCCTCCGTGGTACCGGCGGACCGGGACGTCAGGGGCGAACCGTCGCACCTCGCGCTCCCAGGTGCCGAGCAGCGATGCCGGGCACACCACCAGCGTGGGACCCGCCTTCGTGTCTCGCCGGCGCAGGTGCAGTGCGATCACCTGGATGGTCTTTCCCAGGCCCATGTCGTCGGCGAGGCAGCCGCCGAGCCCGATGTCGCACATCCCGGCCAGCCAGGCCAGGCCTCGCTGCTGATAGGGCCGCAGCGTCGCCTTGAGCCCTGGCGGCGGCTCAACGGGCAGCGGGGCGGACACGATGCCCGCGACCCGGGCGGCCAGGTCGGCGAGCGCTCCTTCCGCGACCACCGTGACCGTCTCGCCGTCGATCTCCGCCGAGCCCGCAAGGACTGCACCGAGTGCCTCGGACGCGCGCATCCGCGTCCGCGGCGGGCGGCGCAGCCGGTCAAGCAGGGCCGGGTCGAGGATGACCCAGCGGCCCCGCAGCCTGATCAGCGGCCGTTTCGCTTCGGCCAGAGCGGCGATCTCGTCGGCGTCGAGCAGCGCGCCGTCCAGCGTGAGCTGCCAGCGGAAATCAAGCAGCGCCGCAAGGCCGAACCCGGCGTCCGTCAGCTTCTCCGGCGCCGGGGTGGGGACCGCCCGCAACTTGAGGCCGTCGTCGAGCATGCTGGACGGCCAGAGCACTTCGATGCCGGCACCCGCCAGCTCCTCGGCGGCCGGGCCGAGCAAGCTGGTGAGCGCGTCGTCATCGAGGTCGATGACCGACGGGCTGGCCTGCTGCAGCACCTGAGCTAGCGGCGGCCAGATCGCCGCGCCGCGCCGGAGCGCCAGCAGCAAGTCCGTCTCCGCCTGCGAGCCGAACCTAGAAAGCACGGTCTCCGGCTGGCTCCACAGCGCGGCGGCGTCGACGATCAGGCTCGGATCTGCGTTGCTGCGCAGCTGCAGCACCAGCCGGAATGTTGGCGCGGACCCTTCCGCCCCTTCGAGCCATTCCGCCCCTTCGAGCCCTTCCGCCGGATCCGCCTCCACCGCACCGGGGTAGTCGTCCTCATCGTCGGCGAAGAGGCCTTCTCCGTCGTCGGCCATGAACGGCGTCGCGACCGCCTCGATCCGTAGACCGAGACGTGCCCCGGCCGAGAGGCCGTCGGAGGTGTCGGCGAGCCACTCTGTGAGGTCGGTCACCCGCGTCGGCTCAGCGGCGGCGAAGGCCGGCGACGCGGTCGTCCTGGGCGCGGCGGGCGAGCGCGCGATCATGTCGGCGATCGCGTCCCAGAGGTCGCGGATCAGCGCTTCCGGAGAGCGGAGCCGCATCGGGCGCGAGCCGGGAACCGCCAGGGCGTGCGCGGTCGGCGGGAAGACGGCGGCGAGTTCCCGCAGCCAGCTGAGGTCGGCCGGATCGAGCGGTCCGGCCCGCCAGACGTCCGCGTCATCGGCGCCGATGGTCGGCAAGAGACGGCCGCGGGCCACCAGGCCCACGCCCGCGGCGGCGGCCGCGGCCCAGACCCGGGCACTTCGCCTCACCGGCCGCCCGGCCCGCTCATCGGGATCGACGGCGAGCAGCGCCGGAAGGGCCTCGGCGAGCGGGATGAGATCTGCGGAGACCAGGCGCTTGCGTATGCCGTAGGTGCCGCCGGGGAAAACCAGCTCCAGCTTGGCCGATCCCGAGCCCTTGCCCCAGAGTGCGAACACGCCGCGCCGGGGAATCTCGCCCGGTACAAAGACCAGTTCGCCGTCCAGCACGGGACCGTACAATACCGGTTCTCAGGCGGGCTGGCGGAACTTCCGGGCATGTCCGTTTGGTCAACCGGTCCGCCGCGCCGGTTGCAGCCTCGTCTTATCTTCGGGGCGGAAGTCCGGCAACGCGATATCCGCACCTAGCACAAGAACATCGCCTCGACTTCCGGCAGGGGCCGAACCCGTCCCGGCCGAACGCAAACCTGAGGGGCGGCACCCCGCGGCTAGCTCGTCAGTGCCGCACGCCGATCGCGGCGAGGCGGTCGCGCTCCGCTGGCGTCAATTGGTCAGCTACGGTGAGAGCCCGGACGTTCGCGCTGACCTGCTCGGGACGTGTCGCGCCGAACAAGACGGTGGTTACCGACGGATTGAGCAGCGCGAAA
>JBKQQQ010000934.1:0-6992 GCA_052144275.1 Streptosporangiaceae bacterium | reverse complement strand
CCCGGCACCTACACCCCGGCCGCCCCAGCCGGGCGCGACGAGGGTCACGACCACAACGGGCACCCCGCACGCCACTCCGGCAGCGGCCCGGATGCATGGATCAGGGAACTGGCCGAGGCAGCACCCCCGCTCACCCCCGCGCAGCGGCACGCGCTCGCGCTCCTGCTGAACAGCCCTGGCTCGGCGCCTGCCCGGACACCAGCCGACGCGGCGGTGCCGGGCCACAGAGCGTAACCGGTCACGCGGGCTGGCCCCCAAGAACGCCCGCAACCAGTCCGCTGTGCTGATGGCCGCGTCCGGGCGCTGGGCCGGTATTCATGTCGTGAACAAGTTGTCCGCGGTCACCTATCGCGGAATCAGCACGCGCCTGGCACTCCTTGACCTCGCACGGTCCGGCCGGTAAAACCGCGGCGTGCCCGCCCCGCTGTTACGCGTTCGCCATGAGCGCCTGACGATGACAGTCACGCCGAGCGTCGGTTGCTGGCACTACCCGTACGTCGGTCATCTCCGCCTGCTCGCCTTGACGCTGGGATGCTCATCGTGGCGGCTTCAATCGGCGCGTGGCGCACGGCCAGGCTGGCGTCACGGACGGTAGCCGCGAGGCTGGGCCGCGGCACGCGATATCCGATATGGCGCCATCACTGGCTGGGCGGCATCGTGATGCTTGCCGCACCGAATAGCTGATATGCACTGTCACTGGGCACCGTGAACTTGCCGCAGCGGCGGTGTCCTGCCGGAGCGGGGGGCACGGTCGGCGCACCCGAACAGGGTGAGGGCAACTCACCCTGTCCGGCGGTTCGCTGCAGGGGTGATGAGGTTTGGAAGATGACCGAGGGCACCTACGTGATCACCGTTCGCGGTGTGGCGGGTCCCTGGGTACGGGCAGCGTTCGACGACGTCGCGGTGAGCGCTGTGGGCGATACGACGGTGCTGCGGCGCGCCGGAACCGACCAGGCGGCCCTGCACGGCCTCCTGCAGAGAATCCAGGATCTCGGGCTCGACGTCCTCGACGTCCACCTGGAATCGGCGGAACCGGCATGAGGCAGCTGGCCCGGCTCGTGGATCTGCGATGTAAAAGCCCCGACGATGACAAGTCACGACGTGGCATCGTGTGCCAGAGTCCGGCGCCGGTGCCGCGACCTGCTTGCGGTCGACGGCGTCCTGTCAGCCGATGTCACCGCGTCGATCGCGAGCCAGGCCACGAAGCTGCCTGCAGGGCCGGGGATGGTCGTGGATCACTTCGGTAACGCGGTGCCCGCGGCCTGCGGGAACATGACCGATCTCACCGGGCGCTGGCTGCCGTTTCTCAGCGGTGAGGGCGAGGCGCCCCTCACCGCGGCCGGATACAAGGGCCCGGTCCGTACCCGACCTGTGATCTCAAGGGCCGGAGGCCGTCAGGCCGCTGGCCGGGAGGAAGCCGGAAGGTCCCGATGACGACTCAGCTGGCCAGACAGGCGCCGGCGGGCCGCGCCAGGCGGCCGGCGGTTTCGGCCGCCGTTCCGATCCTGGCATCGAAGGTCACGGCGCCCGGTGTGCCGGACTGGACGGTGCCGCGGCCGCGGATCACCGAGCTGATCGGCGAGGGCAGGCGGTGGTGCCCGCTGACTGCCGTCACCGGCCCTGCGGGGGCGGGCAAGACGATGGCGCTGGCGTCGTGGGCGGCGGCCGAACCAGGGCCGGTGGCCTGGGTCACGGTGGATGAGTTCGATGACCGGCCGGGGTTCTTCTGGGCCCATGTGGTGGCGGCGCTGCGCCGGTCCGGCGTGGCCGTCCCGGCGGTGTTGCCGGCCGGGCGGGGGCGGGATGCCGGGCACGGGTTCTTGCTGGGGCTGGCGGCGGTGCTGGCTGCTCAGGACCCGCCGGTGACGGTGGTCCTCGATGACCTGCATCTGCTGACCGGCCCGGAGGTGCTGGACGGGCTCGGCTACGTGCTGCGGAACACCGGCCCGGGGCTGCGGCTGGTGGTGTCCGCGCGGATGGACCCGCCGCTGCCGGTGCACCGTTACCGGCTGGCCGGGGAGCTGACCGAGATCGGGGCCAGCGACCTGGCGTTCACCACCGCCGAAGCCGGGGAGCTGCTGGCCCGGCACGGCATCACGCTGTCGGCGGACTCGCTGGAGACCCTGACCCGGCGGACCGAGGGCTGGGCCGCGGGCCTGCGGCTGGCCGCGATCTCGATGGCGGCCCATCCCGACCCGGACCAGTTCGTCACCGAACTGATCACGGACGACAGCGCCCTGACCGGCTACCTGGTGGCGGAGGTCCTCAATCCCCAGCCGCCCGCGGTCCGCGATGTCCTGCTGAACACCAGCATCCTGGAGCAGGTCAGCGCCAAGGCCGCCAGCGAGCTGACCGGCAACGAGCAGGCCGGGGCAATCTTGTCGGCCCTGGCGCGCGCGAACGCGTTTGTCCAGCCGGCCGGGTCCGGATGGTACCGCTACCACCCGTTGTTCGCGGAGGTGCTGCGGCTGAAGCTCAAGGGCGAGCATCCGGACCAGATGGCCCAGCTGCACCGGCAGGCGGCCCAGTGGTACGAGCGGAACGGGCGGCTCACCGACGCGGTGCGGCACGCCGCCCGGGCCGGCGACTGGCCGCTGGCCGCCGGTATCGTCATCGACCAGCTGGCGATAGGCCAGATCATCCAGCCGCGGGGCAGCCCGTCCCTGGCCGGCCAGTTCGCGGGCATGCCGCACGGCCGGGCCTGGACCGGACCTGCGCCGCACCTGGTGTCCGCCGCGGTCGCCTTGTCCGCTGGCCGGCATGAATCCAGCATCGCCGCGCTGGATGCCGCCGACGGCATCTTCGCGCGTCTTCCCGCCGATCAGGAGGTGGCAGGCCGGCTGGCCGCCGCGATGATCCGCCTCGCCGCCTCCCGCCGGACCGGGGATCTGGCTGCGGCCGCGGCGGCCGCTGCCCGGGCCGAGGTACTGGCCGGCCGGCTTCCGGGCGGTAAGCTCGCCCGGTATCCGAACATCCGGGCCGGGGTGCTGTCTGGTCGCGGAGCTGTCGAGCTGTGGTCAGGTCAGCTCGACGAGGCGGCCCGTACCCTGGAGTCGGGCGTGACCGCTTCGGGCGGACAGGACGAACGAGCCGACTGCCTGGGGCACCTCGCGCTGGTGGAGGCTTTGCGCGGGCAGCTCCGCCGCGCGGCCACAGTGGCCGCGGCCATGCCGGGCGGTGAGCCGCGGCCGCCCGTACCGCACCCGAGCCCCGCGGCCCTTGTCGCACTGGCCTGCGTGCACCTGGAACACGATGAGCTGCGCGAGGCGCACACCCGGCTCAATCAGGCGGACGCCGCCCTTGACGTTACCCCCGACAAATTGATCAAGGCGGTGGCCTGGCTGGCCGCGGCGTACGGCGCCCTGGCCCAGGGACGCGCCGCGGCAGCCGCGCAGAGCGTCGCCAGGGCACGATCCGGGTGGTCCGTTCCGGCCTGGCTCGACCGGCGGCTGAGCCTGGCCGAGTCGCAGGCGTACGCGGCCGCGGGCGACATCCAGGCCGCACTCGCGGCCGCCGGCCGCGATAACTCGCCGGAGGCGGCGGTGATGCTCGCATGCGCCTGGGCGGCCGCCGGAAACACCCAGAACGCAACGCGCGCGCTGGCACCGGTGCTCGCCACCGGCAGCGGGGCACCCGACCGGGTGCGCCTGCAGGCATGGCTGGTGGACGCCCGGCTCAGCTACACCAGCGGTGACCGCGCGCACGGCCGCCGGTCACTTGCCTCCGCGTTGCGGCTGGCCGGACCTGAGCAGCTCAGGCTGCCATTCGTCCTGGAGCGCGGCTGGATCGCGCCGGTGCTGCGCAGTGACTCTGCACTGGCTCGCAGCTACTGCAGCCTGTTCTCCCCGGCCGGGCACCATGACCAGCCCCCGGCTTTGCCGGGCCCCCCCGAAAAGGCCGCGATCGTCGTGGTCGAGCCGCTCACCGCACGCGAGCAGGAGGTGCTGCGGCACGTCTCAGGCCTGCTCAGCAGCGCTGAAATCGCCAGCGAGATGCACATCTCCATCCACACCGTCAAGACGCACCTCAAAAACATCTGCCGCAAGCTGGCGACCACCCGCCGCGGCGAGGCGGTCCGCCGGGCCCGCCAGCTTGAGCTGATCTGACGTCACGTTGCTCACGCCCGCGCACACACCTCACCCCGGCGGCTAGATGTCACGGGCGGCGCTCGCGCACGCCGTGAGCCGCCCCGTAAAGGAGGCCGATCGTTATGGACGAACGGCGCGGACGCGCCTGCGCTGGTTTGCGGGGTTGCGGAAGCCGTATGCCAGGCGGGCTTCGAGCTTGGCGAGCCGGTTCAGGCTTTCGGAGGTGGCGGGTGACGCCGGTCAGGACGGCGCAGATGATCTCGTCCTCCCATCGGGATACCGTCCGCGCGAGGCTGACCAGCTCGGGGATGTCGTCGTTGCAGGCGCACCAGTCGCAGAAGGCAAAGAGCCGGTCCCGGACGTTGCGTTCGCACGGGACCGAGCCGGCGACGCGGGCGCGCAGGTTCAGCGCATGGCGGAGTTTCTCCTTGCCGATCCAGGCGGCGGCGATCTCCTGCCCGGCCGGATCCGCCTGCAGGGTGCCGGTGACCTTGACGCGACGTCATCGGCGGTGCGGCCCTCCACCTGCCCCAGCAGCCCCTGCTCCCCGGACAGGTCAAAGAAGCAGGCGTGCCACCGGCCGGCGAGCAGCTCACACTCCCCGGTCTGCTCATCGGTGCGCTACCGGGGCCGGCCGCGGCGGTGCTCATCGATGCCCAGGTGCGCCACCGGCGCCGGACCTGCTCCAGCACCGGGTCCGCTGCGCCGACGAACGCCTCATGCGCGACCGGCCACGACACTCCCGCGTGCCGGGCCGCCTCGGCCGGCGTGATCCCCGCTCCACGACCTCGGCCGCGGCCTGCTCCCGCAGCTTGCCGCCGGTTGAACTCGCTGTCCTGCTGCGGAGATCTGGCAGGCTCAGGTGACGATCAGGTAAATGCTCTTCGCGATGAGCCAGAAACCGAGGATCAAGCTCCCTGTGATGATCACCTGGTCGGTGTGGGTCTCCATCCAGGTCCTGAACCTGGCCAGGAACGCCTGGCTCTGGCCGGGCCTGATAACGGCGTAGGTTTCTATGGCGATGTAGGAGGCCGAGGCCAGGACGCAGAACAGGGCCAGCGTGAGATAGCTCTCCCAGCTGGACAGTTTGGCCTCCACGACGGTGGCGGCGCCCGCGCCTATCACAGCCCAGGGCTGGAGCGTCGGGGCCAGGACCATGGCGAACCACGGGGACATGGTGTCCACGTGCTCCTGCCACTTGGGTGGCTTCTTCGGCTTCGGCTTCTTTGATCGCGCCATCCGCCGGATGTGCCGGATCGCGATCAGGACAAGGAAGACGCCGATGGCGATCTTCGCGGCCAGCGCTGCCAGTGACGGCGCCGTGTTCGGCTTAGGGGGGTTATTGCCGGTGGCGAGCACGGTGACCGTGACCACGATCGCCAGCGACACCAGCCACCCGAACACGAATGCCGCGCCTTTTCTCGCGCCGCGCTTGGAGGGCAGCACGACCGTGAAGGCTGTCAGCGGCAGCGGATCGAGTGTTATCGCCAGGCCGATCAGGACGAGGTCAAGGACCACGGCCGTTCCTCCCGTCTTGCTCCGGCGGAAGGCGTCTTGATGCTGGCCGCGTCACCGTCTCGGACAGCGCGCACGGATGGCCGGTCGTTGTTAGCGCCCTGCCCGCCGGCCACAGGTGCCCGCTGCGTCATGCTGCCCATCGCCTCCCTCCACACGATCACGCGTGCCCTAGGGCGAGCAAACCTCCGCTACGCACCTGTCTTCTGCAGGCCCCGCACCGGCTGGCGCGGGGCCAAGCGCCGGGGGAGGCGGTCACGTCGCGGCCGGCCTGGTCTCATCGCCCGTATCCGGTCTTCGTTCCCGGCCGCGTTGCACGGCGCCCAGGAGCACCCGCAGGCCGGCGCCCAGAATTGCGAGGTCGGCGAGCATCTGGACGATGAGCACGACCCGGGCGGTCTCGGATCTGGCGGTGATGTCCCCGAAACCCACCCTCGAGAACACGGTCACCGTGAAGTACAAGGCGTCCGTGCGGGTCAGCGGCTGGGTGAAGTTCGCCGCCGGGAATCGTTCCATCAGGAAGTAGATGGAGGCGAACAGCACCAGGTAGAAGGGAAGGATCAACCCCAGCGCCCCGGCCGCCCGCAGACCCGGGTAGCGCGAGCCGGCGATGGCCCTGACCTGCCACACCATGACGCCCGCGAAGACCAGGATGCCGATCAGCAGGCGGATCGCGGTGCCGGAATCCCATGACCGGTCCAGCGGAAGCACGTCGTACAGAACGACCAGCACCGCGGCTGCCAGGACGCCGCGCAGCACGGCCCGGAAGGCGAGCCGCCGCCGCTTCGCCGCCGGCAGGTCCTGGTAGCGTTCATCGGTCATGTTCGTCCTCGCGGGACACGGTGAGAGCGTTGCCGTCCGTCCGTGCGTGCTGCGCAGCCGCCGTCTTGATCCAGCGGCGCTGCCGATGATCACGGCGGGGCGATGGGGATGACCATCGCCGGTCATTGCGCGGGCCGCCTTATGCGGAATCGGCCGGGATGGGCAGCGCTGCGGTTTGACACCTGCCAGCATCGCGTGGTCTGGCAGTCAAGGAGGGACATGGGCATCGTCGGGCAGGTATCCGGTCGCGGCGCGAACGGACACCATCAACGCGACGCATCCCGGTCTGGTGGCGCCAGCGACCGCCGGTCTGCGATTACACAACCGCTGTGCCTGCGATGCTTACGCTTGCGGCCTGCAGGTCGGTTTCGGGTGTGACCGGCTGCTGCGGCGTGCGGTATGAGCCCAGGAGCTGGCTCAGCACCCCGAACACGACGGCATAGATCCCGAGGATCACCAGCGCCTGCGTTATCCCGTTTCCGTTGTAGTACATCGTGTTGTGAATCGCCGTCAAGGCGTTCCGTGGCGGCAGGAACGGCCCGATGTCGCGCCAGAAGGCAGGCAGGA
>JBKQQQ010000933.1:0-3304 GCA_052144275.1 Streptosporangiaceae bacterium | reverse complement strand
GCGGCATGACCGGCGTGCACCACACCGAGGCGGCGCAGACGACGGCGGCGCTGCAGGACCTGCTCGGCGTCACGCTCGACGGGCCGGGGCCCACCCTGGACCGGTAACCCCTGGGACTGGCAACACGATGCGATAACCGCCGGGCGCCGCGACTATGACCGGACTAGCCTGTGGGACGTGGCGGACTATCCGCATCCGTCCAGCCAGGGCCGGTCGGCGAACATGAGGGCCAACCGGCGGACGGACACCAAGCCAGAATTGGCCCTGCGGCATGCCCTGCACCAACTGGGCTACCGTTACCGCAAGGACTACCGGCTCGACCTGGACAGCGGTCGGCGGGTCCGGCCCGACATCGCGTTCACCGCTCGGAAGGTGGCCGTCTTCGTGGACGGCTGCTTCTGGCACGCCTGCCCGGAGCACGGGTCCAAGCCGAGGGCCAACGAGTGGTACTGGGGTCCGAAACTGATCAAGAACGTCGAACGCGACCGGGTGAACGACGCGGCGCTGATCCTGGCCGGCTGGACCGTGGTCCGGCTCTGGGAGCACGTGCCACTCGACGAGGCCGTCACCACCGTGGTCACCGCCCTCACCGCGAGCAGCATGGCCGCCGCGGCATCCGGCCCGGCCGACGCGCCCGGCCGGACTGACGCGCCCGGCCGGACTGACGCGCCCGGCCGGACTGACGCGCCGGGCCCGGTCAGCACACCCGGCCCGGCCGACAGGCTACTGGAGCCGGACCAAGATCAGGCCCCGAACCAACCGGGCGACGATTCGCTTAGCTGACACCCAGTCGGCTGTGGCAGACTCTGGGACACCATGCGCGTGTTCCTGCCTTCGACGCTTCCGGCGCTGGCCCAGGCTCTGCGAGCCGGCCAGGTCGGCCCCGGCCCGGTGACCGGGTTCACCGTCACGCCCTCGCTGCGTGAGGCGTACGCGAGCGGTGACGAGGAAGAGCTCGAGTACGTCGCGATGACCGAGGCTGCCCGCGCCTCGCTCCGGATGCTGGCACAAGATCCGGCCGCGCCGCCGCGCCGGGTGGTGCTGGCCGCCGAGATCCCAGCCGAACAGGTGAAGCTGGACGCACGAGACAAAGAGCCCGCCCGGGTGCTGATCGGCGAGGCGGTCCCCGTCAAGCGCCTGGCCTCGGCGCACGCGGACGAGGCGGAGGCCGGCGCCGACGTGCGCGCCGCGGCCGACGCACTCGCCGCCGCCGACGCCGGCGACGAGGACGCCAGGTTCGCCGTGGACGGGGCAGAAGGCCACGAGCTCGGCTGGTACGCCACCCAGGAACTGCCCTACCTGGCCGAGTGACCGGCCCCAGTAACCGGCCCCAGTGACCGGCCCAGAGACCGGCCCCAGAGACCGGCCCCAATGACCAACCGGGATGACCAGCCCCGACCTGGCCCGCGAGGCGTGCGACGATACAGGTATCCACAACACTCGATGAACGCCAGGAGCGATCGTGATGGACGCCGTCTCCAGGATCCCTGTGCCGGTCAACGAGCCGGTCAGGCAGTACCAGCCGGGCAGCCACGAGCGGACCGTGCTGGAGAGCAAGATCAAGGAACTCGCGGGCCAGCGGGCCGAACTCACCATGACCATCGGTGGTCAGCAGCAGATGGCCGCGGGCGAGAAGATCGACGTGGTCCAGCCGCACAGCCGCCGAAGCGTGCTGGGCCAGCTGGGCAACGCGACGGACGTGGACGTGGCCGCGGCGATCTACGCGGCCAAGCAGGCGGCCCCGGGCTGGCGGGCGCTGGCCTTCGAGGACCGGGCCGCGATCTTCCTCAAGGCGGCGGAACTGCTCGCCGGCCCGTGGCGCGCCACCCTGAACGCCGCCACCATGCTGGGGCAGTCCAAATCGCCGTTCCAGGCGGAGATCGACGCGGCCTGCGAGCTGATCGACTTCTGGCGCTACAACGTGCACTTTGCCCGGCGGATGATGAGCGAGCAGCCGGAGTCGGCGCCCGGCACCTGGAACCGGATGGAGTACCGCCCGCTCGAGGGTTTCGTGCTGGCCATCACGCCGTTCAACTTCACCTCGATCGCCGGCAACCTGCCGACCGCGCCCGCGCTGCTCGGCAACGTGGTGGTGTGGAAGCCGTCGCCGACCCAGCAGCTTTCGGCGCACTACCTGATGCGCCTGCTCGAGGCGGCCGGACTGCCACCCGGGGTGATCAACCTGGTCACCGGGGACGGGCACGCGGTGTCCCAGGTCGCGCTGACCCACCCTGACCTGGCCGGCATCCACTTCACCGGCTCCACCGCCACCTTCCAGCATCTGTGGCGCACCGTCGGCGAGAACATCGGGCGGTACCGGAACTACCCGCGGCTGGTGGGCGAGACGGGCGGCAAGGACTTCGTGATCGTGCACCCGTCGGCGGACGCCGCCAGCCTGGCCGCCACGCTGATCCGGGGCGCGTTCGACTACCAGGGGCAGAAGTGCTCCGCGGCCTCCCGCGCCTACCTGCCCGAGTCGCTCTGGCGCCGCACCCGCGACGATTTCGTCGCTCAGGTCGAGTCGCTGACCATGGGCGACGTGGCGTCCGACCTGTCGCTGTTCATGGGCGCCGTCATCGACGCCCGGGCTTTCGCCAAGCACGCCGCCGCGCTGGACCGGGCCAGGAACACGGCATCCATCACCACCCTGGCCGGAGGCAGCGCCGATGACACCGAGGGGTTCTTCGTGCGGCCCACGGTGCTCGAGGGCTCTGACCCGGCCGACGAGATCTTCACCACCGAGTACTTCGGCCCCATCCTGGCCGTGCACGTTTACCGTGACGAGGACTACGCCGAGATGCTCGCCCAGGCCGCGGACGTCACGCCGTACGCGCTGACCGGCTCGATCCTGGCCACGGACCGCGCGGCGATCGCCCAGGCCACCGACGCGCTCAGGTACTCGGCGGGCAACTTCTACATCAACGACAAGCCCACCGGCGCGGTGGTTGGCCAGCAGCCGTTCGGCGGTGCGCGCGCGAGCGGCACGGACGACAAGGCCGGCTCGGTCTTCAACCTGATCAGGTGGGTGTCCGCCCGCGCCATCAAGGAACTCTTCGTGCCCCCGTCCGACTACCGCTACCCGCACATGGGCTGACGGCAACCCGGTTCCCGGCGCCGCATCGGCTGACTCCGACGGCGGGTGCTCCCGCTGGCGAGCCCCTAAGCCGCCGCTTCCGGGCCGGGCTGCACTAGCCTGTACCAGAGTTGACCTGACTCCGGGTTGACCGGTCGCACGGAGGACGCCATTCACCGCCTGGTTCTGTGGAATATCGACCTGACCTTGGTCGATGTCGCCCGGGTGACG
>JBKQQQ010000932.1:0-16847 GCA_052144275.1 Streptosporangiaceae bacterium | reverse complement strand
CGCGGTCAGCTCGGCGAACGTGCCCGCCCCGGGCTCCCGGCACCCGAACCGGATCTCGGTCCGCGACCGGACCGGACCCGCCGCCCCCGCGGTCAGGTCGAGGAACACGTCGTAGGACCGGACGTCGATCAGTGCGGCCCGGACCCTGGCTTCGGTTTCGGTCAACGCTGGCATCCGACCATCATGATGCCGAACGGGCCGTGGTGCGTGCCCCGGCCGATCCTCAATCGCCCGGCAGGCCCGGGCCAACCGTGGCGGCCGCCCGCCTGAGCTCTTCCCACGCCGCCGGGGTGAGCGAGTATGCCCCGGTGCTGCCGCCGGCGAAGTACTGCCACGCCGCGGGCCGGATCAGCGTGGCCAGGGCGGTGAGCGCGACCGGGACCCCGGCGAGCAGGTCGCCGCCGCCCGGCGTCAGCTCCTCGCGGCTGCCCCGGTAGTCCCCACGGTGCAGCAGCCCGTCCCGCAGCTCGCGCGCGACGCCGCGGCGCCCGCCGTGCTGGGCCGCGCCCAGGATCGCCAGCAGCAGCTGATGCGTCCGCGCACCCGGCCGTCCCGGCGGCTGCGGCCGCGACGTGCCCGCGCGGGCCACCTCGACCAGGGCCCGCACCAGGTCGACGCCGGACTGGTGCGCGTTGACCGGCTCGACCAGCCGCGGGTTGATGTCGATGAACACCGGCCCGGCCGGGCCATCGATCACGTCGGCCGACAGCGCGCCGTGCCAGTCAAGCGCCGCGCCCAGCCGGGCCAGGTGCTCGCGCGCCTCCGGCAGGTCCAGGCCGAGCTTGTGGCTGGCCCCGCCCGAGGCGCCCTCGCGGACCCGCTGGCAGGCGTGGTACGCGACCAGCTCGCCGCGGGCGAACACCGACTGGACCATGACCAGCGGCCCGGCCACGGCCCGCTGCACCAGGACGCCGCCCTGGCCGAACGCGCCCCGCCTGAACGCACCCCGGTCCTCGCAGGCCGCCGCCAGCCGCCGCAGCGCCTCTCGCGACGTGACCCGCCAGACCCCGGCCGACGCCGTCCCGATCGGCGTCTTCACGAAGGCCGGCAGCCCGAGCTCCGCCGCGTCCTCGAGCTCGGCCGCGGTCGCCGCCATCACCGCGGCCGGCTGCGGCAGGCCGACCCGGGTCAATGTGGCGAACGCCGACACCTTGTCCTGCACCTGGGCCAGCGCGCCGA
Organism: Streptosporangiaceae bacterium; assembly: GCA_052144275.1. Lineage (GTDB taxonomy): Bacteria > Actinomycetota > Actinomycetes > Streptosporangiales > Streptosporangiaceae > Palsa-504. The sequence continues at coordinate 15,668 of JBKQQQ010000932.1, read as the reverse complement.
ATTCCGGCACCGCGGTCGCCAGCCCCGCCGCCTCGATCCGCTCCCGCGCCAGCGACATCACGGCGACCTGCTCCTGCACGGGGAGCAGCAGGTCCGCCCGCTGTCGCGCGGCGACGCCCAGAGCAGCGTCCAGCCACCCGAACGGATCACGGCCAACCGCCGGAACCTGGTGCATCCGGTGGACATGCCGGGTCATCCGGGCCAGGCAGAGCCTGCCGGACGACAGCACCTCTACCCGGTGGCCGGCCCGGTCCAGCACGGTCGCGCACTGCCGGGCGGTCAGTCCGGCCCCGTCGCTCAGCAGTATCAGCATGGCAGCCTCCCAAGCCCGCGCGCCTCAGCTTTCCGGCGCGCCTCAGCCTTCGCGTCCCGGTTCCCCGGCTCGTCCCAGTTCCCCGCGCGCCTTACCACCTGCGCGCATCTTTTTGTATATATTGTAAGCATACGTCATATACTTTGCCGAGCAAGAGCGACGGGAAGGAGACCAGCGGTGGGACGTGCCCCGCAGATCAGCCGCGCCGCGGTGCTGGCCGCCGCGCTGCGGCTGGCCGACGAGCAAGGCCTGGAGGCGGTCACCATGCACGCCGTCGCGAGAAGCCTGCGGGTCACGCCGATGGCGCTGTACCGGCACGTGGACGACAAGAACGCCCTGCTTGACGGGCTGGTCGAACTGCTGCTCACCGAGTACCCGCTGCCGCCGGGCGGGGGCCGCTGGGACGAGCGCCTGACCGCGCTGGCCGCCGGGATCAGGGATACCGCGCGCCGGCACCCCGCCGTCTTCCCGCTGCTGCTGACCAGGCCGGCCGTCACCCCGGCGGCCCGGGTGGTCCGCGACGCGGTGCAGTCCGCGCTGCTCGAAGGCGGCCTGCCCGAGGCCGAAGTCGCCCGGGCCGAACGCCTGATCAGCACCGCGGTACTCGGCTTCGCCGCCAGCGAGGCGGCCGGCCGCTTCCGCCAGCACGACCAGTCCGTCATCGACGCCGACTTCGCCGAACTACTGCGCTGGCTGCGCCTTCCCCTGGCGGTACCTTAGGCGGCCCAGGCGAAACTCCACCCGGAGGTAGGCGTCCCCGGCTCGCCCGGCCGATACTGATCATGTGCCGCAGGTGCTGTGCCCGGTGCTGGTCGGGCAAGTTCATGCCGATTTCGGCGCGGCGGGCCAGGACCTGGCAGGCGTTAGGCCAGGATGCAAGGGGAACAGCGTTGGTAGCGGACAGGGAGGGGAGCTCATGGGCACTGGGAAGGTCGGCCTGGGTACGCCGACGCGGCTCCGGTCCTTTGATCCCGTCCGGATCGCCGACCTGGAGTACCGGGTCTGGGTGGGCTACTACCAGCGCCGTTGGCCTCAGGTCCTGCGCGCCTCGATCGGGCTGGTCAGGGTGGGCTTCGGCATGGACTGGTACCGGACCATGCACGGCGCATGGCTGGTGCTGCGCGCCAACCAGCTGTGGGCGCCGTACCCCGACAACCATCCCAAGCGCGCCCGGGCCTGCATGCGGCGGTTCTACGCGCTGGTCAGGCTCACCTACGGCGAGCCGTCCAACCCGGCCAAGGCGGCCGAGCTCGAGGTCGACTGGTGGCGTGTGCACCGCGAGATCCAGCACGAGCCTGGTTCGACGACGGACGAGCTGGTCGAGTCGCTGACCCGCCTCTACTGCTATCTCTACGACGAGCCCGAAGAAGCGGTCCGGCCCGCCGCGGTCCACCGGGCCGCGGCGATGGACCTGTCCGACCAGTGGGTCGAGCAGGGCTGCCAGCCCGACAGCCCGCTGCTCCCGCTAGAGCACGCGGCCCTGGTCCGCGCCTACGCCGCCCTCCTCGCCGCCGTCCACCACTGACCCATGCTAGGGCGCCGGCTTGCGGCCGACGCCGCCATGCAGGGAATCCGGCCGGTCGGCCGACCGGGTACCGGGATCAGGCCGCCAGTCGGCCGTCCAGACGACTCCTGGCTCGATGATCTCGAAGCCCTCGAAGAATCGCTGGATCTCCTTGGTCGGCCGTACGTGTATCTGCGCCGATGCGTTCTGATAGACGAGAGACTGCCGGAACGTAATACGCCGTGTTACGATAACGGCATGCCGAATATCCGGTTCACCATCTCGACGGCCTCAGACGTCCAGGCTGCGATCAGGACGCACGCTGAGGCAGCGGGCATGGACGTGTCCGCATACATGATTGCAGCTGCCGTTGCGCAGATGGCGCGCGACGATGCCGCCACGTTGGCTTTCGCCGCACTGGACGCACGTAACCAGGCTGCCCTCGCGGAGGCTGCCGATATCCCCGAGGCGGACCTGCCCTCGTTCGCGGCCCTGACCGCAGAGGAGCAAGTCCTCGTCCGCCGGGTCCTGGGCAGCGCACTCGGATCGGATGACGCGGGCGTCGCGTGATCGCCCGCACCGTCGTCTACGACGCTGGGATGCTCGTGGCGCTGCTGCGAGGCAAGCCGACGGCGCAACTGCTCCACCACGGCCTGCGTGCGGCACCCCACCGGCCGATCATCATCGGCCCAGTCCTCGCTCAGGCCTGGCGACCTGATCCGAAGACCGTGCACGCCTTCAGCCAGTACCTGAGAGACTGCACCGTGCCGCAGACCCGGGACGGCACGCCACCCATTCAAGGGGTGGCCAGCGTCCCCGCCGGCTGCGTCGCATGCGCCAGGACTTTCACCCTTGACTCCTACAAGCGGGCGGGGGCCATGCTCGCCGAGGCCAAGCTTCCCGCCAAAAAGCGGCCGGACGCCATCGACGCCCTGGTCGTCATAGCAGCCGCGCTCCACGGCCCCGCCCAGATCCTCACCAGCGACCCAGACGACATCACCGCCTACGCTGCCACCCTCGATCACGCCGACATCGTCATCGAGCAGATCTAAGTCGCCACCACCAGGGCTGGCCCGCGATGTCCAAGGAGGTCATCACGGATTCTTCTGCCAGACGGATACGTGGCTCGCGCTGTCGCTGGTGAACGGCTCGCGATTCCAGGCGGCCCAGCGTTCGCGCAGGGTCATCCCGGCGATCGTCGCCATCAGGTCAAGTTCGGACGGACACAGAGAAACCCCGGTGCACGGGAGTGGGGGGAGCACCGGGGTTCCGTCTCAGCAGGCGGTCTACCAGCCAGCTCAGCAGGCGGTCTACCAGCCAGCTTAGGCATTGAACGTGAAGGCACCGTGACAGTTCCCGGCCTACGGCATGGTTCCCCGCAGCCACAGGCAGGTGGCCCGCTTCTTCGCCGGGCTCGACCTGGTCGAGCCGGGCCTGGTCCGGGTGCCCGAATGGCGCCCCGCCTTGGCCGTGGACGCGGCCGCTCCCGCCCAGATGTGGGGCGGGGTCGCGGTCAAGCCGTAACGCCCGAGCGGAATCCCGGACGGGCCAGGGCGCGTCCGCGGCGACGCGGGCCAGGCTGCGGCAGAACCGGGCGCGTTCGGCCGGCGGCAGTACCTCAGTGAGCTGGCTGAGCGAAGCGGAAAGCTCGCGGTGGAAGGCGGTCGCCGCGTCGCGCCCGGCAGGCGTGAGCGCGACCGACAGCGCGCGCCGGTCGCCCGGGACGGCGGTCCGGGCGATCAGGCCGCGGCGTTCGGCCCGGTCGGCCAGCCCAGTGAGCGCCGCCTTCTCGATGCCGAGCAGGCCGGCCAGTTCCGACATGCCCCGCGCCCCGCCGGTCAGCACGCACAGCAGCCTGGCCTGCGCGGCCGGCAGCCCGTGGCGCTCGGCCACCCGGGCGAAGGCCGACTGGGTGAGGACGGACAGCCGGATCAGCCCGTCCGCCACCGGCTGCTCTCTGCCTGCGGCTACCGCTTCAACCACCGCCCGTTCGGCCCCAAGATGTTTGTTATGTTTATAGTAATTGATACAAACTACTTGAGGAGACACCGATGGCGTTCACCGAGGACGAGGTCGCTTACCTGAAGTCGCAGCCGCTGGCCCGGCTGGCCACCGTCGACGCGGACGGGCAGCCGGACGTGGTCCCGGTGGGGTTCGAGTTCGACGGAACCTACTTCTACGTCGGCGGCCGGGCGCCCGAGCGGACCAGGAAGTTCCTCAACGTCAAGGCGGGCCAGGCCAAGGTCGCGCTGGTCGTGGACGACCTGGTGTCCACCGACCCGTGGACGCCGCGGTTCCTGCGGGTCTACGGCACGGCTGAGCTGACCGAGCGGCCCGGCCAGTTCGGCTCAGGACCGTACATGCGGATCACGCCGGAGATCTCGTGGAGCTGGAACCTGGACGGCCGCCCCTACGGCGGCGACGCCGGCCAGTCCGGCCCCCGCCGGACCGTGCACCGCCGTGAGCGGTGAGCGGTGACCGGTTCCGGCCGGTAACCCCGGCGGCAGCCGGGGACCTGGAGCGTTTCTCCGCGGCGTACGGGACCTTCCGGTGGTGCTCGTGCCAGCGCTGGCGGCTGCGCTCGACCCCGTTCCGCGAGGCCGGGAAGGAAGGCCGGGTCGCGGCGCTGGCCGGGCAGGTCGCCGTCGGGGAGCCGGCCGGCGTGCTGGCCTACGACGGCGACGCGGCCACCGAGCCGGTTGGCTGGTGCTCGATCGCGCCGCGGGAAAGCTACGCCGCCGTCCTCGCCTCCCGGGTGATCCCGCAGCTGCCGGGGGATCGGGTCTGGTCGGTGGTGTGCTTCTTCGTCGCGCCGCGCGCCCGCCGCCGAGGTCTGCGGACCGAGTTGCTGGACGCCGCCTGCGGTTACGCGGCCGGGTCCGGCGCCGCCGTGATCGAGGCCTACCCGTCGCCCGACGGGAAGGCCTACCGTTACATGGGCACCCGCGAGCTGTACCGCGCGGCCGGCTTCGAGGAGGTACCGGGGCCGCCCGGGGGCCGTCCCGTCATGCGCAGGCCAGTGTAGGCAACAGAGCCTAGGCAGGCATCGGTACCGGGGCAAGAGATCATTGTCCCGAACGAGCCGGGTGCGTGCCCCCCGCCGCCTCGAGCCCCGCCGCCTGGCCAACCTCCCTCGTCCTCGCGGTCACTTCAGTCCCTTCAGTCCTCTCCGGCGGAAGAATGAGCCGCTTCGCGCTGTTCGGACCAGTCGTGGACAACGTGGCCCTGACCTTCGGCCCGCGGGCCGTGCCCCTCTCGGTACTCGACCTGGCGCCGGTGCCGGACGGCGGAACCGCGGGCGGCGCCCTGCGCGCCACGATCGACCTGGCCCGGCACGCCGAACGGCTCGGGTTCCGGCGGTTCTGGGTCGCCGAGCACCACAACATGCCCGGCATCGCCAGCTCCGCGCCGCCCGTGCTGATCGGCCATATCGCCGACGCGACCGAATCCATCCGGGTCGGGTCCGGCGGCGTCATGCTGCCCAACCACGTGTCGCTGGTGGTCGCCGAGCAGTTCGGCATGCTGGAGGCGCTGCATCCCGGCCGGATCGACCTCGGCATCGGGCGCGCGCCAGGCACGGACCAGGTCACGGCGGCGGCCCTGCGCCGCTCGCCGGAAGCGCTCTCGGCGGACGACTTCCCCGAGCAGCTGATGGACCTGCTCGGCTTCTTCACCGGCCGCTGGCCGGAAGGGCACCCGTTCGCGCAGATCACCGCGGTGCCAGGCCGGGGCGACCAGCCGGACATGTGGCTGCTCGGATCGAGCGGTTACAGCGCCCAGGTGGCCGGGCTGCTCGGCCTCCCGTTCGCCTTCGCGCACCACTTCAGCGCGGTCAACACGCTGCCCGCGCTGGCCCTGTACCGCCAGCACTTCCGCCCGTCGGAGGCCCTCGAGCGCCCGTACGCCTTGGTCGCCGCCGCCGTGGTGTGCGCCGAGACCGACGAGCGCGCCCGCTGGCTGGCCGGCTCCGGGGCCCTGTCGTTCCTGCGGCTGCGCTCCGGCCGGCCGGGACCGCTGCCCGCACCCGAGGAGGCGGCCGCCTACCCCTACACCGAACTCGAGCGCGCGTTCGTCGAGGACCGCCAGGCCTCGCAGATCGTCGGCTCGCCCGAGACCGTCCTGCGCGGCATCACCGAGCTGCTCGAGGCGACCGCCGCCGACGAGCTGATGATCACGACGATGGTCTTCGACCCCGCCGACCGCCTGAGCTCCTTCGAGCGGGTGGCCGCCCTAGCCCGTGCCTCCGAAGCCCCCGCCCACCGCACATCCGCCTAGCTCCCCGCGCTCCCACCTTTGGCCCGCCCAGTGCACCCAAGCCCAACGCCTCCCGAGCCGCAGAGGCACCGCCGGCCTCACAAACCCCGCCAACCCGCCCTAAGCCCCGTTCTATTTGGCGACGATGGAACATCGATGTCGTAATAGCAACCACGATGTTCCATGGGTGTCGTTAACCGGGGCGATCGAAGGTTAACTCTGGGGCGATGCCTTCTTGGCCCGGTCGGGTCGGCCCACCCGGCGGCGCCAGCGCTCGGCGCGGCGGTCCGCGAGGATCTGCCGGACTACATTGCGGCCCGGGATGCCGGTGACGCCGCCGCCCCCGTGGGTGGCCGAACCCGCCTGGTACAGGCCACGGACCGGCGTGCGCAGGTCGGCGTAGCCGGCCGCGGGCCTGGCGTGGAACATCTGCCCCAGCGACAGTTCCCCGTGGAAGATGTTCCCGCCGACCAGCCCGTATTCCTCCTGCATCTGGTGCGGCCCGATCACCTGCCGGTGCAGCACCGAGCTGGTGAACCCGGGCGCGAGCTTCTCCACCCGGGCCAGCACCCGGTCGGCGTAGGCCTCAAGGTCGCCCGTCTGCGGCGCGTCGGCGTAGCCGCAGGGCACCCACTGGGTGAACATCGACATGATGTGCTTCCCGGCGGGCGCCAGCGAGTCGTCGAAGACGCTGGGGATGCAGATGTCGGCAAACGGCAGCGTGGCCGGCGCGCCCGAGACGGCCTGCTGGAACGCGGTCTCGATGTCATCGAGCGACTCCGCCAGCACGATCGTGCCGCCATAGACCGACGGGTCGGGCTCGGGATGGCTGCTGAAGGCCGGCAGCCGGTCGAGCGCCAGGTTGATCTTCACGGTCCCGCTGCGGCTGCGCCAGCCGCGGATGTCGGCGACGAACCCGGCGGGCAGATCCGCCGGGTCGAGCAGTCGCAGGAACGAGATCTGCGGGTGCGCGGTGGTGACGACCACCGGCGCGTCGATGGATTCCCCGCTGGCCAGGGTGACGCCCGCGACGTGGCCGTCTTTGGTGCGGATCTGCGCCACCTCGGCGTCGGTCCTGACCTGCGCCCCGAACATCCGGGCGGCCCGGGCCAGCGCGCCCGACACCCCGCCCATGCCGCCGCGCGGGAAGCCCCAGGCGCCGGCGGCCCCCTCGGTCTCGCCGATGTGATGGTGCAGCATCACGTAGGCGGTCCCGGCTGACCGCGGCCCGGCCCAGGTGCCGATCACCCCGGACACCGACAGCAGGCCGCGTATCGCGTCGCTCTCGAAATACCCCTCGAGCAGGTCGGCGATGCTGCCGGTGAGCAGTCGCGTCACGTCGACCGCGCCGCGTTCGTCGATGCCGCGCAGGTGAGTGAGCAGCCGCGCCTGCCGGAGCAGGTCCGGTGGCCGCCGCGACCCGAGTCGCGGCGGGATCTGATGCAGCAACGGGCCGAGCACCCGCCCGATGCCGGCCAGGTGCTCTTCATACCCGGGGTAGGCGTCGGCGTCCGCCGCCGAGAACTTGGCGATCTCGGCATGCCGCTGCGCGGGGTCGTGGGGGAGCCGCAGGTAGCGCCCGTCGGCCCGCGGCGCGAAGTAAGGGCCTTGCGGGTACACGTGGTATCCGTGCTGCTCCAGGCGCAGGTCGCGGACGAGGTCCGGCGGCAGCAGCGAGACCACGTACGACAGCGACGTCACGGTGAAGTCAGGACCGAACGGATGCTCGCTGACCGCCGCCCCGCCGAGGACCCCGCGCCGCTCGCATACCACCGTGTGCAGCCCGGCCCGGGCCAGGTAGGCCGCCGCGACTAGCCCGTTGTGTCCGCCGCCCACGACTACGACATCCGCGTTTCCCGTCACGGTCCGCCTCTTCTTCCTCAGCTTCCGTTGGAGGATGCTGTCTACATAGTCCTATCCCGACGAACGGAGCACGCATAGTGGACCCCTCGCAGGACGCCAGCCAGACCGTGATCGCGGTCGTCCAGCTCGCGATCGCCGTCGGCGAGCCGGACGCCAACCGGCAGGCCGCCGCGAGCGCCGTGGCCGAGGCGGCCGAGGCGGGCGCGCGGCTGGTGGTGCTGCCCGAGCTATGCGATTCCGGCTACGTCTTCGACGCCGCCGCCCCGGCGGCCGAAGCCCGCGGCCTCGCATCGCCGGCCGCCGGCAGCGTCACCCTGCACCAATGGCGTTCGCTGGCCGCCGCGCGCCGCCTGGTGATCGTCGGCGGGTTCTGCGAGCTTGGCGCCGACGGCCGCCTGTACAACAGCGCGGCCCTCGTGGACGCGTCTGGCACCCGGGCGGTCTACCGCAAGGCGCACCTGTGGGATTCCGAAAAACTGGTGTTCACCCCGGGCGACGCGCCGCCGCCCGTGGTGGATACCGAGGTCGGCCGGGTGGCCGTGATGATCTGCTACGACCTGGAGTTCCCGGAATGGGTGCGGCTGGCCGCGCTGGACGGCGCCGACCTCATCGCGGCCCCGGTGAACTGGCCGGCGGTCACTCCGCCGGCGGCCCAGCCGAACGCAGCAGAGCGTCCCGCCGAGGTGATCAAGGCGCAGGCCGCGGCGGCCACCAACGGGGTGTTCGTCGCGGTGGCCGACCGGTGCCGGGCCGAGCGCGGCGTGTCCTGGATCAGCGGCTCGCTGATCGTCGGCCCCGACGGCTATCCGCTGGCCGGTCCGGTGCTGGCCGACCGGGCCGCGGTGCTGACGGCCACCTGCGACCTGCCGCGGGCCAGGGATAAGAAGCTGTCTGGCGACAACGACCTGCTGGCCGACCGCCGGCCCGAGCTGTACACGTGGGCGCCGGACAAGCGCGTCGCGGCGGCGACCGCGCACTGGGCGGCCCGCTTCGTGGCGAACGGCACCAGCTATCCGGATTTCCAGGCGACCATGGCCCGCATCGGGCGCTGGGACGACTGGTGTCGCGAATGGGGCCGTACCGGACAGCACTACGAGCAGCTGGCCGAGACCGCCGAAGCGGCCGGGCGGCTGGTCACCGCCGGGGAAGCGTGGCGGCGGGCCGCGCTGTGCTGGCACTGGGGCAAGTTCGTCTTCACCGACCACCCGGAGGAGCAGCGGGCGGCGCACGAGCGCACCGTGGCGTGCTTCCGCCGCGGGGCCGCCACGCTCGGCCCGCCCGCCGAGCCTGTGCGCGTGCCCTACGCGGGCAGCACGCTGGCCGCCTACCTCCGGGTTCCGCCGGGCCGCCCCCCGGTGGTGATCATGATTCCCGGGCTCGACTCGGTGAAGGAGGAGCTGCAGGCCACCGCGGAGCACCTGCTGAGCCGTGGCCTCGCGGTGATCGCGATCGACGGGCCTGGCCAGGGGGAGGCCGAGTACGAGCTGCCGATCGAGCCGGCCTACGAGCAGGTGACCACGGCGGTAGCGGACTACCTGAAGGGGCGTGACGACGTCGACCCCGACCGTCTCGGCGTCTTCGGGGTGAGCCTGGGCGGTTACTACGCGGCCAGGTCGGTGGCCTACGAGCCCCGGGTGCGGGCTGCGGTGGAGCTGGCCGGGCCGTACCGGTGGGACTTGGACTGGGACCTGCTGCCGGCGCAGACCCGGACCACCTTCCAGCACCGCTCGGGCGCCGGCAGCCCGGCCGAGGCCCGAGAGCGGGCCGCGGCCCTGACGCTGGAGGACGCCGCCGCGCGGATCACCTGCCCGCTGCTCGTCGCGCACGGCGGTCGAGACCGCCTGGTACCGCCCTATCACGCCGAGCGCCTGGCCCGCGAGGCCCCGGGCGCCGAGTTGCTGATGTACCCCGACGGCAGCCACGGTCTTACCAACCACGCGTTCGAGTCCAGGGCCGCGATGGCCGACTGGCTCGCCGCCCGCCTGTAGCGGCGCCGAGCCGCTACGACGGGCCCGGCCGCTGCGCGGCGAGCAGGGGGATGGCCGCGATCTTCTCCTCGGTCAGGTCCTCCCAGCAGATGCCGGCGGCCGGCCGCGGCCCGTCCCGGCGGCAGTCGATGACCCGCTCGGGCGTCACGATGAAGTCCACCGGCACGTCGTGGCCGGTCAGCGGGATCGTCCCGGCCGCGCAGACCTGGAGTTCGTGCACGGTGGTGACGGCTGCCCGGCCGTTCGGTCGGTCGGCCCCAGGTCAGGCGGGTGGCTCGTCCAGCCTGAAGCCGACCTTCAGCGTCACCTGGAAGTGGCAGCGCCCGTCGTCGTCGATCCGGCCCCGCATGTTGGTGACCTCGAACCAGTCGAGGTTGTGCAGAGTTCTTGAGGCACGAGCCACGGCGCCCCTGATCGCGTCGTCGATGCCCTCTGTGGAGGAGCCGACGATCTCGCTGATTGAGTAAACGCTGTCTGCCATCGGTGATCCCTTTCGCAGTGAGCCTGCCCGGCTGCCTACCCCGAAGTCCGGGCTCTGTCACCTGGGACCCGTCACGATTGTGCTCAGGCTGCTCGCAGCGCGCGCCGGACCCAGGCTCCCCGCCCGGCACTCCTGACCGGGTCCGGGCGCTTGGCCCGCCGGGAGCGGCGGTATTCCGCGGCGTGCCGCCGCGCGGCCGCGGTCGCGTACCTGTCCCTGGTCCGCTCGGCGGCGGCGGCCTGGATGATCGCTGGATGCATGATGTCCTCCGGGTCTGTGGCCTTGCTGGTCATAGTTGAGACCGCGGATGGCGGGCGGGTTCATCGGTCGTCGCGGGCAATTCTGATTGCGTCGGTGGACCGCCCGTGCCTAGGCTTTCGTGCAGGCAAGTGAGCCGTCGAGGAGCTGAGGTGCCCGGGCAGCCACGCACGCGCTGACGTACGAGATCCGACTCCGTCATCGCGTGCTGCTCCGATCCGCGGCACGGCGAACCCCTCTCCCATCGGCTCACCAGGAAGTCCCTCACCGTGCCTGCCCTCCTGCTTGCCTGCCTGGCGTACCTGGGCGTCGCCCTGCCCGGTTCCACCCTCGGCCTGCTCTGGCCCTCGATGCGGCTCAGCTTCGGCATGCCGGTCGGGGCCCTCGGGATCCTGCTGGTTTCCGGGATCACCGCCTCGGTCATCTCGAGCGCCGCCGCTGGGCGCGTCAGCGTGCGCACGGGCCGGCTGGTGGCGGCCGGCGCCATGCTGGTCGCGGTCGCCCTGGCCGTGGAGGCCTTCGCGCCGTCGCTGTGGGTGATGGCCATCGGGACCGTGCTGTTCGGGGTGGGCTTCGGGACGATCGACACCGCCCTCAACGCGCATGCCGCCCGGCATTTCGGCGCGCGGGACATCAACTGGATGCACGCCAGCTACGGGCTCGGCGCCACCATCGGGCCGCTGCTCGTCACGGCGCTGCTCAGCTGCGGGCTGGGCTGGCGCCGGATCTACGGCCTCATGGCGCTCGTCCTGGCCGCCCTGGCCTGTGTGTTCACCGTGCGCCGCCGGGGCTGGCAAGAGTCTCCGCACGTCTGTAGGGCAGCCGGGGACAAGCCCGGCCCAGCGACAGCGCGCCGCAAGCCGCCGGCGGCCGTGACCCTTACCTTCACCGCCGTCGAGACCGGCATCGAGTCGGGCGCAGGCATCTGGGGGTACGTCTTCCTGACCGCCGGCCGCGGCCTGGCCCCCGAGACGGCAGGGGTGGCCGTCTCGGCGTACTGGGCGATGATGTTCGCGGGACGCGTGGTTCTCGGCCCGGTCGCCCAACGCCTCGGCCCGGCCCGCGTCCTGGCCGTGGCGGTCGCGGGCATACCCGCGGGCGCCGCGCTGATGACGGCTCCCGGCCCGGGGCTGCTGGCCGTCGTCGGCCTGATGATCCTCGGCTTGGCCGCCGCCCCGGTCTTTCCGCTGCTCACCCTGATGACCCCGCAGTGGGCCGACTCCGCCACGGGGGCCACGAGGATGGTGAGCCTTCAGGTCGCGGCATCAGCCGTCGGCAGCGCCGCGCTGCCGGCCGGCCTGGGGCTGGCCATCGGAGCCGTCGACGCGAGGGTCCTCGCCCCGTCGCTGCTCGTCCTCGGCCTGGCCATGGGCGCCCTCTATGCGTGCCTGTCGCGCTGGTCCGGATCATGACGGATGGCTGCTGATGCGAGCCTGGATGCCCGACGCGAGCGGAACGCTACGCGAACGGCGGGGATCATAATGTGCCTGGTGAATGCTGGGCGATGCACCAGGGAGGATCCGCGATGACTACGACATCCCTGCCTTTTGGTATGGCTATTGACCTGGCGGTATACAGGGGCCGGGTCTAGCCTGGGCCTGAGGAGGCCGGGTTGAGATGCTGCGCGTGTCTCTGCTGGGGGAGCAGGTCATCACCGACGAGGAGATCGGTGTCCGGACAGGTTCATCGCGTGCGGTGGCCCTGGTCGCGTTCCTGGCCATGCACGCCGGGTCACCTCAGTCCAGGCAGCGGATCGCGGGGCTGTTCTGGCCGGATTCGACCGATGCGCAGGCGCTCACTAACTTGCGGCGCGAGCTGCATCAGCTGCGCCAGCTTCTGGGGGACGAGCCGTCGCTGGTGGTGACGTCCAGGGATCTATGCTGGCGGGACACCGGGACGTGCCGTGTCGATCTGCGCGTCTTCGGCATTGAGCGCGAGGCCGCCCTCGCCGCGGCGGCGGACGATGACGGCGAGGAGGCACTGGTCCATGCCGCCCGGGCTCTGGCCCAGTACGGCGGAGACCTGCTGCCGGGCTTGTACGAGGACTGGCTGCTCGAGGCAAGGTCGGAGTTTGAGCGGCAGTGCGTGGACCTGTGCGACATGATCTGCCAGGCGCGGGCGCGGCGGGGTGACCTGGCCGGGGCGGCGGAAGCGGCGCGGCGCCGGATTCAGCTGCAGCCGCTGGAGGAGGTCGGCTACCGCACTCTGATGCGGCTGCAGGCCGAGCTTGGTGACCGGGCGGGCGCGGTGAGCACCTACCATCACTGCGCTTCGGTGCTGGAGCGCGAGCTCGGCATCACTCCGGATCCGGAGACGCAGCGGGAGTTCCAGCGCTTGATGGCAAGCACCCGTCCGGAGCCGCAGCCGGTGAGCAGGCCTAAGGCCGGCCGTTCCGGGCCGGTCGCGGTGCGGCTAATCGGCCGGGTCGCCGAGTTCGGGCTGCTGCGAGATACGTGGCGTAGTGCCGCGGCGGGGCGCCCTGGTGTCGTGCTGGTCCGCGGTGGCGCAGGTGTCGGGAAGACACGACTGGTGGGCGAAGTCGCCGAGCTGGCCAGGCGGCAGGGCGCGGTGGTGGCGGGTAGTCAGTGTTTCGGGACCTCGGGGCGGCTGGCGCTGGCGCCGGTGGCGGACTGGCTGCGGAATCCGGCCGTCCGGTCGGCGACGGCGACGCTGGAAGAGGCCTGGCGCGCCGAGGTCGGCCGACTCGTGCCCTCCGGCGGCCGCGCTCGAAAGGCGGCGAGTTCCCGGGCCATGGCCGATGCCTGGCAGCGCCATCGCTTCTTCGAGGGGCTGGCGCGGGCGCTGCTGGCGGCAGGCCGTCCGATGCTGTTGGTGCTGGACAACGCTCAGTGGTGTGATCAGGAGACGCTGGCCTTCGTCACGTTCTGCCTGGGCCTGGCGCCGGGCGCTCAGCTGCTAGTCGCCGGCACGCTCCGTGACGACAACCCGGACGAGGACCCGGTCCTGCGGAGCTGGACCGGCCAGATGCGGGGCGCCGGTCTGCTGACCGAGGTTCCGCTCGAACCGCTCCAGCCCGCCGACACGGCGCGTCTGGCCGAGGCGGTCACCGGATGCCCGCTGTCCGAGGCCGGCCGGAACCTGCTCCAGGCTACGACGGGCGGGTTCCCCCTATACGTCATCGAGGCGATGCACGACACGGCCGATCCGGCCAGCGCGGGCCACCCGCCCGGCAACCTCACGACGGTCCTGCGCAACAGGCTCGAGCAGGCCAGCGTGGCGGCCCGGGATGTAGCTGGCCTGGCGGCGGCGGTGGGCACGGACTTCACGCTCGATCTGCTGACCGAGGCCAGCGACCTGGAAGCCGACCTCGTGGTAGCTGCGGTGGACGAGCTGTGGCGGCGCCGGATCGTGCGAGAGTTCGGGGCGGGCTATGACTTCGCCCACGACCTCCTGCGGGAGACGGCATACGCGCAGGTGAGCCCGCCACGGCGGTGGCTGCTGCACCGCCGGGTCGCGCAGGGCCTCGAACTGCTGCACGCCGAGGATATCGACATGGTCGCGGCCCAGCTCGCGGCACAATATGCCGCTGGCGGACGACCCAGCCGCGCGGTGGCCTACTACCGGCGTGCCGCGGATGTCGCAGCTGGGGTGTTCGCCCATGCTGAGGCGATCCGGCTGCACCAGGAGGCGCTGTCGGTCATCCGTTCCCTGCCCGCGGGCAGGGAACGGGACCGGCAGGAACTCGCCGTCCTCGAAGCCCTGGCCGCGCCGCTGAACGCCAGGTACGGCTACTCCTCACCCGACCTGCGGAAAGCGCTCGAGCGCTCCGTCGAGCTCGCGGAATCGCTGGGGCAGAGAAATTCGACGCTCACCGGCATGGTCGCGTTGTCGACCTCCCGGTTCGTCGAAGGACGCATCTCTGATGGTTACCAGCTGGCGACCCGGGCGCTGAGCCTGGCCGACGATGGTTCCGACCTCAGCAGCCCGGCTCATTTCGCCGTCGGCGCCAACGCCCTCAGCCTCGGCATGCCCGCGGCGGCCCTGCGGCACCTCAGGCTCGCCGTCAAGCTGGCCAGCGGCGCCGTCTCGCTCAGCGTTGGCACCCGGCCAGATATACACGCCATCGCATTCGCCGCACACGCCCACTGGCTGCTAGGCCAGGACGAGGCGGCCCGGTCCAGTTGCGCCGAGGCCACCGAGTTGGCCCGTTCGACCGGCCACCCCTACAACCTGGCCATGGCCCTGGCCTATGCGGCCATCACCCATCAGCTGCGTCGCGACGCGCCAGCGCTGCAGCACAGCGTCGGGGAGTTGCGTGAGCTGTGCGATCGGTACGACTTCGCCTACTACCGGGAGTGGGGGCTGATCCTGGACGGCTGGTCCCGCCACGAAGAGCCGGACATCTGGCGGGGCATTAACAACCTCAAGTCAGCGGGCTCGTTCGCCCGTATGCCGTACTGGCTCTCGCTGCTGGCTGACGTGCTGGCCAGGAAGAACCGGTCGGACGCGGCCCGGGCGACGCTCGACGCCGCTGTGGTGGCCGGACACGCCTACGATGACCTGTGGTGGCTGCCCGAGGTGATGCGGATGCGCGCCGCCTACGACGAGGATGAGGGCACCGCGCTGTCCCGGCTGCGCTCTGCGGCGCAGATGGCGTCGGCTCACGGCAGCGTTGCGCTCCTGGGGCGCTGCGAACATGACCTTGCCGAGCGGGGGGTTCGCCACAAGGCCTGCAACGTTCCCCCGATCAGCTGACGCAAGCGCCTTCCGGTCCAGGTCTCCGGGGTAACCCAACGCCACGCAGGTCTCTGCGGATTTGACTTGCGCGGTCACGGTGTCAGGGGGACCGGTACCTGCCCGGACAAAAAAACGGCCTGCGGGGCGATCTCCCTTCGCCGGCATTGCCCGGATCAGGTCCCTGGGGGTCGCCATACGGCCTTGCAGCCGCCCGGCTTCTCAGCCTTTCCCACCCGGCCGCCGGGTCCTCCCGGACGGCTCGTCGGTCCAGCTCCCTCTCTCGCCTCGCAGACATCTTCAGGATGCCCG
>JBKQQQ010000931.1:0-4507 GCA_052144275.1 Streptosporangiaceae bacterium | reverse complement strand
ACTGGGCCAGGACCAGCCGCAGATGCCGTTCGCCGGAGATCAGCATCCGGTCGGTGACCTCGGCTCGGACGGTGAGCACGAACCTTTCCGCAAAAGCATTCGCTCGCGGGCTGCGGGGCGGGATCTTCACGGCCTCGATACCGGCGCCGACCAGGACTGCGTCAAACGATGCGGTGAATTGCCCGGCCCTATCACGGACCAGGAACCGGAAGCCGGCGGCCCGGTCCCCAGATCCATCACGAGGTTGCGGATCTGCTGCACTGTCCACGGCCCGTCCGGGTTCGCGGTGACCCCGAGGATGTGCACGTGACGGCTGCCTATCTCCATGACGAACAGGCAGTACAGGCGCCGGAGAGTCACCGCGCAGTCCACGTGGAAGAAATCGGCGGCGAGCATCGTCGCGGCCTGCGTGTGCAGGAACTGCCGCCACGTCGTGCCGGTGCGCCGCCCGGGCGCCGGGGGGATCTTCAGGGCCCTGTGGACACGGCGGATGGTGGATGCGCTGACCCGGTGGCCGAGCTTGAGCAGCTCGCCTTGGATCCTCTTGTATCCCCAGCCGTAATTCTCGGTGGCGAGCCGCTCGATCAGCGCGGCGATCTCGGTGCTGACCGGCGGCCGTCCTGTCCGGTGCGGGTGGGTCCACTGCCGGATGGCCGGGCGGCAGTGCCACCGCAGGACGGTGCCGGGCGTGACCAGCCGGCACATCCGCAGCCTTGCCGACAGGAGCCGGATCAGCGCGGCGAGGACCGCGCGGTCGGCCCAGTCCAGCCGGGGCCGCGGATGTGTGCGGCGCAGCACGGCGACCTCGTGCCGCAGCGCGAGCAACTCCGCGTTCTTGGAGGCCGATGACCGGCCGAGCAGGACCAGCCAGCCGCAAACCCGGACGAAGATGAGATAGAGCAGGCGCAGGGACACGGATGATCATGATGCCCTACGCCTGGACCCTGGACATCGCCGCAGCTCACAGGTCAGGCCGACTATTGGCACCCCACACCACCACGTTGTCGTCGGCCATCCCGTGGATCAGCAGCAGCGGCCTGGTCAGGCTGGCGGCCCCGGTTATGGTGGAGGACCGGTCGTATCCTTCCGGGTTCTGTTGTGGCAGGCCGAGGAATCGCTCCCGCCAGTGCGTGTCGTAGAGCCGCTGGTCGTGCGGCGCGGCCCCGGAGATGGCCGCGTGGAACACGTCGGGGCGGCGGATCACGGCGATGGCCGCGAGTGCCCCGCCGTAGGACCAGCCGCGGATCCCGACCCGCCCCCGGTCCAGGTCGGGGAACTGAGCGGAGATCGCGTCGAGCGCGTCCACCTGATCCTCCAGCGGTGCGGAGAGGGTATCGCCGAACGCGGCCTTCGACCATTGCGGTCCGCGGCCGGGCGTGCCGCGCCCGTCCGTGACCAGGACGGCGAAGCCTTGCTCAGCGAACCACTGATCCTCGCAGAACGCCGCGTCACGCGCGCGGACCACCCGCTGCATGGCCGGGCCGCCGTACGGGCTCAGCAGCACGGGGAGCCGCGTTCCCGGCCGGTACCACGACGGCAGCAGCAGGGCAGCGCGCAGCTTTCTGGCGCCGAGAGTCAGCCACGTGATCCGCGGCTTGAGCAAGGGTTCGGCTTCGAGGCTGGCGATGGCCGCGCGGGTCCCGTCGCGCCAGGCGACGGCGACGGCGCCGCCCCCTTCGGTGCGCGAGAGCACGACGACTGTGCCGCCCGCCGCCTCGCCGTCGTGCACGCCAGGGTCCGCGCTGCACCGCGACAGGCCCTGCCCCGGTTCGTACCGCCACAGGTGCCGCTCGGTGGGGTCGCGTTCATCGGTGGCCGTGAAGTAGACGGCCTCGCCGTCGGTTCCGCTGACCGAGTCGATGTGCAGTCCGTCCGGCGTGACGGCGGCGCCGCCGACCACCAGGCGCCGGGAACCGTCCCGGTCAGACACGGTGACCAGGTCCCCGGCGCTGGTCCGCGCCAGGGTGCCGGGCGCTAGCTCGACCCAGGCGTCGTCGCGCTCGGTGTGCAGGGGGGTCGTCTGTCCCGTGACGGCGTCGGCCGCCAGCACCATGACGGTCCGCTGGTCCCGGCTCTGCACGCTGAGCAGCGGCCCCCGGGAGTCCCACTCGGCGGCCGTCACGTACTCGTGCGCGCCGCGGTCCCAGGTGACCTCGGTCCTGCTCCCGTCAAGCCGCAGCACGTGCAAGGTGACGTCCGCGTTGGCGGTTCCGGCCGCCGGGTACCTGACCGCGCGCGGCGGCCGCTCCGGATCAGCGGGGTCTGCGATCCACCAGCGCTGGACGGGAGAATTATCGACCCGGGCGGCCAGCAGCCGCTGGCCGTCGGGAGCCCACCAGTAGCCGCGGAAGCGGTACATGGACTCGGCCGCGACATGCTCCGCGAGGCCGTAGGAAACGTCGTCGTGCTCCGGGGCGGCCAGCAGGCGGCCCGTCCCGTCGGCCAGCTCGGTCACGTGCAGCGCGCCGCCGGTGACGTAGGCCACGCGCTGCCCCGTCGGGTCGATCCGCGGGTCCGTCACCGCGCCCGCGGCAGGCACCGGTTCCGGGACGCCGGCCGGCTCGCGCGGGTCGTCGCCGACGCGCAGCACCCACAGCCGCCCGTCCAGCGCGAACACGACCGTCCGGCAGTCCACGTCGGCCGAGTAGGCCACGATCCCGGCTGCGCGCTCGCGTGCCCGTTCCCGCCGGACGCGCTCGGCCTCGGGCACATCGCCGGGACCGAAGTTCCACGACGCCGCCGGATCGGCGACAAGCCGCTCACGTCCTCCCCCGCTGTCCCCCGCACCCTCGGCCAGGTCCAGCCGCCAGAGGCACGTGACCGGGTCTTCACCGCCCTGAGTGCGGAGGAACAGCACCCGCCTGCCATCCCGCGAGACCGTCACCGCGCGCGGAACGCCGAGCGTGAAGCGCCTCGTGCTGGCCAACTGCCGGGGGAAGTCATCGATCGCCACGCCAGCACTCTGCCACGCGGCCCCACCGCCGCACGACGGATTAACCGGTCCCAGGACGCGGGCCGCGCGGCCCAGGTCACCGTCCAACCGCTGCGCCGCCAGCCCCACCGTGCCGCAATGCTGGCCACAACCTGAAAGCCACAGCCGTGACCGTCCCTCCCGACCCGCCATCCCCCGCCAGCTCCAGGATGATGGCCCGGATCGACGACGGACAGGGGAGGGATCAACGCACCACTCTGCGTTACACGTCAAGACGGAACATGTCGGCAGCGCGGCCCGTCCGTGGCCGTCCGCGGAAAACCGACGGTTACACCGACTACGCGACAGGCACGGACGCCGTCCGCTACACGTCCGCGGATGCCGAAGGCAGGCGCCGAACACTCTTTACGGGAGCGAAATTCCCGGCCGCTGCGCGACCGGATTCCCGGCCAGATCGGCGGCGATGCGCGCGACTGGTGTTGGCGGCTGGGTTACGCCGTGTGACGGCGTGATCGGCGAAGCTGGACATGCGTACCGGTTTGGAACGCGGCCGCGGCCTGCCACCGGGAAAGGCCTGGCGGTACCTTCGGTGCCATGGAGAACTCAGCGGCACTGGTCACCGGGGCCAACAAGGGCATCGGCAAGGAGATCGCGCGCCAGCTCGCCGCCGCCGGCCTCGCGGTCTGGGTCGGCTCCCGCGACGGGGCGCGCGGAGAACGCGCTGTCGAGGAGATCGGTGGCGACGCCCGTCTGCTCGTCCTGGACGTCACCGACGCCGCGGGCATCGCCGGCGCCGCTCGCCAGGCAGGCACGCTGGACATCCTGGTCAACAACGCGGGTATCTCCGGCGACGGCAAGACAGCAGACCGAGACGATGCCGGCACCTACCGCCGCATCTACGAGACGAACGTCTTCGGCGTCGTCGCGGTGACCAACGCCTTCCTGCCGGCGCTGCGGCGGTCCGCGCATCCGCGGATCGTGAACATCTCCAGCGGCACCGGATCGCTGGCCTGGGCTACCGGATCGCAGTTCCCGCACCGGGGCACCTACGCCGCCTACCGGTCGTCCAAGGCAGCGCTGAACGCGCTGACCGTCTATTACGCCCACGCCCTGGCCGATGACGGCATCAAGGTCAACGCGCTCGCACCCGGCCTGCGCCGCACCGACCTCAACACCAGCGCCGCCGCCAGCGACGGTGACCCAGCCGAGGCCGCGGCGGGCGCGGTCCGGCTGGCGCTGCTGCCAGACGACGGGCCTTCGGGGGAGTTCTTCTCCTGGGACGGGACGTCGGTCCCCTGGTAGAGGCGGCACCTAACGATCTTTCGGACGCGCCATCCCAATGCGGCCGCCAGCGTGCTCAGGCAATACCTATCGGATATTTTGTGCATGTCAGCCATCGGGCGGGCGCGGAGTGTCACCGGGTGTGTGTACGCAATGGTGTACGCTTTAGCGGTGGCGGTGCCGGAGGTCTTGTCGTTCCGCGAGTTCCGCGCCGGGCTCGCGGGCGTGCTGGACCGGGTCCGGCGATCCCCGGACGCCGCGGTCTTCGTCGGCGCTCACCGGAGGGCGGAGGCG
>JBKQQQ010000930.1:0-5706 GCA_052144275.1 Streptosporangiaceae bacterium | reverse complement strand
GGGATCGAGCTGGCCACATCGCGCGCGCGAAACGAGAGGTGACCACGTTGGCCCCCACCACCTGCACCATCAGCGTGACCGTCAACGGCCGCCCGCACGTGGCCGAGGTGGAGCCGCGGCGGCTCCTAGTCGACTTCCTGCGCGAGGATCTCGGCCTGGTCGGCACGCACATCGGCTGCGAGCACGGCGTCTGCGGCACCTGCACGGTCCTGCTGAACGGGGCCAGCATCCGGTCCTGCATCACGTTCGCCGTGCAGGCCGACGGCGCCGAGATCAGCACCGTCGAGGGCCTGGCCCGCGGCGGCGAGTTCCACCCGCTGCAAGACGAGTTCTCGGAAAAGCAGGGCCTGCAGTGCGGCTACTGCACGCCCGGGATGCTGATGCGCGCCTGCGAGATCATCGCCGAGAACCCCGACCCGACCCCGGCCGAGGTGCGCTCGGCCATCGCGAGCAACCTCTGCCGCTGCACCGGCTACCAGTTCATCACCGAGGCCGTGATCGCCGCCGCCGCGCGGATGCGCGCCACCAAGGAGGTCGCCTCGTGACCACCGTCGACCGGGCCGCCGCCGCGCCCCCCGTCCGCGACCAGTCCGCCAAGCGGCGCTGGGTCGGCCAGTCGATCCGCCGCGTCGAGGACCCCAAGTTCCTGCTCGGCCGCGGCGGCTACATCGCCGACCGGATCACCCCCGGCACCCTGCACGCCGCCGTGCTGCGCAGCCCGCACGCGCACGCCCGGATCGTGCGGATCGAGGCCGCCCAGGCCAAGGCCGCACCCGGCGTGCACGCGGTGATCACCGGCGCCGAAGCCGCCGGGCTGTGCGACCCGATGCCCGACTTCGGCCCCGACCCGGCCCGGCACACCTGGCGCTGCCTGGCGGCGGAGAAGGTGCGGTACGTCGGCGAGGGCGTCGCGGTCGTCGTCGCGGACAGCCGCTACCTGGCCGAGGACGCGCTGGAGCTCATCGAAGTCGAATACGAGCCGCTGCCCCCGGTGACCGACCCGGAGCGCGCCCTGGCCGCGGGAGCCCCGCTGGTGCACGAGGCGCTGGAGTCGAACTGTGCCTACGAGCGCACCTTCGACTTCGGCGACGTCGACCGGGACTTCGCCGAAGCCGACTTCGTCGTCCGGGACCGGCTCCGCTGGCACCGTTCGGGCGGGCAGCCGCTGGAGACCGTCGGCGCGATCGCCGAGTACGACCCGGGCACCGGCAGCTTCACCATCGACACCAACACGCTGAGCTTCACCAGCTACCTGTTCATGGCCGCGGGCACGCTCAAGGTGCCGGCCAACAAGCTGGACATCAGGCCGGTGCCGGCCGGCGGCAGCTTCGGCTCCAAGCTGTTCGCCAACAAGCCGGCCGTGATCGCCGCCATGTGCGCGCGGCAGACCGGCCGGAAGGTCGCTTACCTGGAGGACCGGGTCGACAACATCTCCAACTGCGACCACCACGGCTCCGACCGCGTCTACGAGGTCGAGCTCGCCGTGATGCGCGACGGCACCATGCGCGGCATCAAGATCGACGTGGTCGACGACTACGGCGCCTATATCCAGTTCGGCGTGGGCCATCACGGCAATGCCCTGGCCCAGGTCGTCGGGCCGTACACCATCGGCAGCGTGCGGTACCGGGTGCGGGCCGCGCTGACCAACAAGAACCAGCAGGGCGCCTACCGTGGCTTCGGCTCGGAGGTGAACAACTGGATGCTCGAGCAGATGGTCGAGCTGGCCGCGCGGGAACTCGGCCTGGACCCCGGCGCCTTCCGCCGCAAGAACTTCATCCGGGAGTTCCCGCACTTCATCCCCACCGGCAACGTCTACGACTCGGGCGACTACGACCGGGTGCTCGACAAGGCCCTGGACCTGGCGGACTACAGCCACTGGCGGGCCGAGCAGAAGCGGCTGCGCGAGGAGGAGGGCCGCTACATCGGCATCGGGCTGATCACCGCGCAGGAGCGCAGCGTGTTCTCCGCGACCGAGTTCTGGTTCTGGTTCGACGAGCCGGGCGCGCCGGTGACCTCGACGCCGGAATCGGTGTCGCTCAAGGTGGACGCCACCGGCGGGATCACCGCGATCCTGTACTCCTGCGCGTTCTGGGGCAACAGCCCGGAAACGATGGTCTCGCAGTTCGTCGCCGAGGAGTTCGACTGCAGCCCGTACGACGTCTCGGTGGTCTATCACGGCAGCCGCGACGGGCTCCCGGCCACCGGGCCCGGTGGCTCCCGCACGACGGTCATGCTGGCGGGCGCCGTCGAAGGGGCGGCCGGCAAGATCAAGGAGAAGGCCCGCCGGGCCGCGGCCCACCTGCTCGAGATCGACCCGGACGACATGGAATGGTCCGACGGCGGCTTCCAGGTCAGGGGTGACCCGGAGCGGAAGAAGTCGCTCGCCGAGATCGCCATCGCGCTGCACCTGTTCAAGCACAGCTTCCCGGCGGACATGGAAAGCGGGCTGGACGAGTCGAAGGTGTTCGACCACCCGTACACGACGATGCCGTCCGCGGACCGGAAAGATCTCGGCGTCTTCTACCCGTTCATGGGCCACGCCTGCCACATCCCCGTGGTGGAGGTGGACATCGAGACCGGCGCGGTCACGTTCTTGCACTACGCGGCGGTGCACGACTGCGGGACGCTGGTGAACCCGCGCTCGCTCGCCGGGCACATCGTCGGCGGAACGGCCCAGGGCATCGGGACGGCCCTGTACGAGGAGTACGTCTACGACGACGATGGCCAGCTGCTGACCTCGAGCTACCTCGACTACCTGATCCCGTCGGCGATTGAGGTCCCTGAACTGGTCATCGGCCACGTCGAGACGCCGTCGCCGTACACCCCGCATGGCGTCAAGGGCGGCGGCGAGGGCGGCCGGATGATGGCGCCGGCCGCGATCAACGCCGCGGTCAACGACGCGCTGTACCCGCTCGGCGTCCGCCTCACCGAGCTGCCGATGACCTCCGAGCGGATCCTGTCGGCGCTGCGGGCGGCCGGCCCCACGGGTGGCCCCGTGGGTGGCAGCGCCGGATGAACCCGCCGGCGGCGCCGGTCGCCGTGGTCACCGGCGCCAACCGGGGGATCGGCCGTGCCGTCACGGTGGCCTTCGCCGCCGCCGGGTTCACGGTCGCCGCCGGGGCCCGCGACCTGGCGAGCCTGGCGGACACGGTGGCGGAGGCCGAGAGGGCCGGCGGGTCGGCCGTCCCGGTCGCCTGCGACGTACGTGACGAGGTCTCGGTCGAGGCCCTGGCCGCCCGGGCGGAGCGGATCGGCCCGGTGCGCGCGGTCGTCGCCAACGCCGGGGTGGCCGGGCCCACGGCGCCGCTGCACGAGATCACGCTGGCGGAGTGGCGGGAGACGATCGCCACCGACCTCGACGGCGTGTTCCTCACCTTCCGGGCGTTCATCCCGGCCATGATCGTTCGCCGGGCCGGCAGCCTGATCGCGATCTCGTCCATGACCGGCAAGCGCCCGCTGCCCGGCCGCACGCCCTACGCCGCGGCCAAGATGGGCGTCATCGGGCTGGTGCGGACGCTGGCCACCGAACTCGGGCCGCACGACATCCGGGTCAACGCGGTCTGCCCCGGCTTCGTCGCCGGGCCGCGGATCGAGCAGGTGCTCCGCCAGCAGGCCGCCGTCCGCGGCGTCGCCGAGGAGACGGTGCGGGCCGAGGTGACCGCCCTGTCACCGCTGCGCCGCATGGTGCGCCCGGAAGAGGTGGCCGCGACCTGCGTGTACCTCGCGTCCGGCGGCTCGGCCGGGATCACCGGGGAGGACCTCAACGTCACCGCCGGCGTGGTCATGTACTGATTCCGGGAAGGAGACCCATGCAGATCATCGATCTGTCTCAGGACATCTACGAAGGGATGAAGGTCTACCCCGGTCACCTGAAGACCGTGCAGTTCGAGCACGCCACGCACGAGGAGACGGCACCGCGGTTCGACAGCGGCTTCTCGTTCCAGACCACCGGGTTCATGCTCAACGACAACGGGCCCACGCACGTCGACTCCTTCTCCCATCTCGATCCGGACCCGTCGGCGGAGACCATCGAGAAGATGCCGCTCGACCTGTTCTACGGCACCGCGGTATGCCTGGACGTCACCGGCTTCCCGCCGCGCACCGACATCACGGCCGAGGACCTGGACCGGATCGAGGCCGCGTCGCCGGTGAACGTCGAGCCGGGAGACATCGTCCTGTTCTACACCGGCACCTGGAACCGCTTCGCCGGGGACAAGCGGTACCTCACCGAGTTCGCCGGGCTCGGCGAATCGGCCAGCAAGTGGATCGTCCGCCGCCAGGTGAAGACGTTCGGCGTGGACAGCCCCACTCCGGACAACCCGGCCAGCACCAGCTATCCGGTCCACATGATGTGCCGCCGGGAGCACATCACCCACTACGAGAACCTCGCGAACCTGGACCAGGTGGTGAATACCCGGTTCACCTTCGCCGGCTTCCCGCTCAAGCTCAGGGGCGCGCACGGCGGCCCGACCCGTGCGGTGGCCCTCGTCAGCTAGGGCCCGGGCGGGCAGAATGAGGTTTATGGACGCGACCGGGGTGGCAGCCGACCGAGACGCCGCGGCCCGGGAGGTCGCCGCCCGGATGGCCGCCGCCGCGGCCGCCTGGCTCGACGCGCTCGACCCGGCGCAGCGTGCGGTGGCCGCCGGCCGCGCGCCCAGCCCGGACGCCGGGTACGACGCCGAGCGCAGGCGCTGGTTCTACACGCCCACCGACCATGGCGGGCTGCCCCTCGGCGACCAGCGGCCGGCCCAGCAGAGCCTGGCCCACCAGCTGGTCGCCGCCGGGCTGTCCACCGCCGGGTACGTCACCGTCGCCACCATCATCGGGCTGGACAACGTGCTCGACCACCTCGAGGGCTGGACCGTCGGCTGGGGCCGGGAACGTGGCCGCGACCCGGGGATGTATTACCTGCGGGTGTTCGGCGAGCCCGGCGGCGCCGAGCCGTGGGGCTGGCGCTTCGGCGGCCACCACGTGTCGCTGAACAACCTCGTCGCCGGCGGCATGGTCGTCTCCGCCACCCCCTGCTTCTTCGGCGCCGACCCGGCGGTCTCCCCGCTGCTCGGCCCCGCGCCGCTGCGGCCGCTGGCCGGTCCCGAGGACCTGGCCCGTGACCTGGTCCGATCGCTCGACCCCGAGCGGGCCGCCCGCGCCATCCTGCTCGACCGGGCGCCGGCCGACATCGTCGGCGGCAACCGGACGCACCTATCGGACGGCGACCAGGTGATTCACCTCCGCGACATATGGCGCGGGCACTTCAGCGAGCGCAGGCTCGATGAACGGGTGACCCAGATGGGCGACGGCGCCGAACGAGCGTCCGGCTACGACGCCGGCGACCACCAGCGGATCGCGCTGACCGGCGCCCCGAAGGGCCTGCCGGCCCGGGACCTGGACGCCGGGCAGCGGGACCTGCTGCGCGCGCTGCTGGCCACCTACACCGGACGCGTCCCTGACGGCCTGTCGCCGCAGGCGGACTACGCCGACGACGCCGCGCTGGACGCCGTCCACCTGGCCTGGGCCGGGCCGACCGGCCCCGGCCAGCCGCTCTACTACCGGCTGCAGGGCCCGCGGCTGCTCATCGAGTACGACAACACCCAGCGCCAGGCCAACCACGCCCACTCGGTGTGGCGTGATCCGGCGGCCGACTTCGGCTTTGACGCCCTCGGCGCGCACCTGACCGCGCACCACCGCTGAGGCAGACGCTCCGGC
>JBKQQQ010000929.1:0-18604 GCA_052144275.1 Streptosporangiaceae bacterium | reverse complement strand
ACACCGATACCGCGCCGTTCGGCATGGGCACCTACGCCTCCCGTAGCACGCCGGTGGCGGGGGCTGCGGTCGCGATGGTGTCCCGCAAGATCCGCGCCAAGGCCCGCAAGCTGGCGGCGCACTTGCTTGAGGTATCCGAAGAGGACGTCGAGTGGGAGCTCGGCCGGTTCTACATCCGCAGCGCACCCGACCGCGGCGTGACCATCCAGGAATGCGCGATGGCCGCCTACAGCAACATGCCGGACGGCATGGAACCGGGCCTGGAGAACACCGCCTACTACGATCCGCCCAACCTCACCTGGCCGTTCGCGGTCTACATCGTCACGGTCGAGGTGGACCCGGAAACCGGAGTCTGGGATGTCCTGAACATGGTCGCGGTGGACGACTGCGGCATCCGGATCAACCCGATGATCGTCGAGGGCCAGATCATGGGCGGGCTCACCGAGGCCTACGCGATGTCCAGTATGCAGTTCATCACGTTCGACGCCGACGGCAACTGCGTCGGCTCGAACTACATGGACTACCTGCTGCCCACCGCCTGGGAGACGCCCGGCTTCGAGCTGCATAGCGAGGTCGTCACCCCGTGCCCGCACCACCCGATCGGCGCCAAGGGCATCGGCGAGTGCGCTGCGGTCGGCGGCCCGGCGGCCTTCGTCAACGCGGTCATCGACGCGCTGTCTGGCATGGGCGTCCGCAATATCGACATGCCGCTGCTTCCCGACCGGGTGTGGGAAGCGATCACCTATCGCCGCGACGTTTCCGGCGCGCCGCCGGTTCGTTCCGACGACTGACACGGAGTTGCTGATGGAAGGCTTGGGCGTACTGGAGGAGATGGGTGAGCTGACCCGCCGCGGGGAGGCGTTCGCCCTGGCGACCGTGGTCTGGCGCCAGGGCCCGTCATCGAGCCAGTCAGGTTCGCGCGCGATCATCACCGCCGAGGGTGAGCTGCACGGCTGGATCGGCGGCGCCTGCGCCGAGCCGGTCGTGATCCGCGAGGCGCAGCGGGTGATGGCAGAGGGCACGGCCAAGCTGCTGCTGCTGGGCACACCGGAGCAGTTCGGCGCGGCGGTCCCTGACGGAATGACGGTGGTCCCCATCTCCTGCCAGAGTGAGGGAGCGATCGAGGTCTACATCGAGCCGGTACTGCCGGTGCCGCACCTGGTGATCGTTGGCGACTCCCCGATGGCCTGCACGCTAGCCAGCCTGGCCGGGGCGCTCGGCTGGCGGACTGACCTGGTCCGCGGTCCCGACTTCACGCCGGGAATCGCGGACGAGCGCTCCATGATCGTGGTGGCTACCCAGGGGCATGACGACGAGGACGTGCTCGAGCGCGCGGTCGCCGTCAGGCCCGTTTACCTGGGCTTGGTCGGGTCACGCAAGCGCGGGGCCGGCGTGCTCGGCTACCTCGCCGACCGGGGCGTGCCGCAGGATCAGCTCGACCGGGTGCGGGTACCGGCCGGCCTGGACCTGGGCAGCACGACGCACCAGGAGATCGCGGTCGCCATCCTGGCCGAACTGGTCCAGCTGCGGGCCTCCGGCGAGCTGGCGGGGTCAAGGGTCAGTACGCCCGCAACAGGATCCGCGCGGCAGGCTGGGATCCCGCCTGCTCAGGACCCGGTCTGCGGGATGACGGTATCCCCGGACGGCCGCCCGGTGCGGTACGAGGACGCCGACTACTACTTCTGCTGCGCCGGCTGTCGCCTGGCGTTCGAGAAAGACCCTGGTGCTTACGTGAAGAGAGAGACCCGATGCTGATCAAGAACGAGTTCGAGGTCGCCGAGCCGGTCGAGAAGGTCTGGCAGTTCTTCGAGAACATCCCCCAGGTGGCGGCGTGCCTGCCGGGCGCCGAACTCACCGAGGACCTCGGCGACGAGAAGTACAAGGGCAAGGTCGCGGTCCGGATGGGCCCGGTGCGCCTGCAGTTCGCCGGCACCGCGGACATCACCGAACGCGACGAGACGGCCAAGCGCGTGGTCGTGCACGCGAGCGGTGCCGACGAGAAGGGCCGCGGCCAGGCCAGCATGGTCGTGACCGCGACGCTGGCCCGCGCGGGCCGCGGCACCAAGGTCGGCGTCACCCAGGACCTGCAGCTGTCCGGCGCGGCGGCGCAGTACGGCCGGGGCATGATCGCCGACGTCACCGCCGTGCTGATGCGCGACTTCTCCGCGAACATGCAGGACCGGATCGAGCGGATCGAGCGGGGCGAGTCCGCCGAGCAGATCGCGGCGGCCGCCGCGACCCCGGCCAAGGGCTTCACCCTGGGCCTGCGGGCCGCGCTGATGGCCCTGAGCCGGGTCTTTCGCCGCTTCTTTATGCCGTACCAGCCTGCGAGCTGAGCAAGACAAGAGGAGAGCCAGTCATGGTCCTGTGGTGGATAGGCAATGCGATTCTGCTGCTCGTGGTGCTGCCGGTGGTCATCTTCCTGCTCAACCGCGTCCTGGCGGCGGTGGAGCGGATCCGCGGCGCCACCGACGACATCCTTTCCGGCGGGGTAGCCCTCGTCGGCGAACTCAACGGCGTGCCGGAGGCGCTGGCCGTCACCGATACCACCATCAAGGAAGTCTCGGTCGGAGCGGTCCGGTATGCCGGTTCCGTCGCCAAGCTCCTCGCCTAGAGGCAAGCACTGAACAGATATCGATAAGGAGAACGGTCATGCCAGCTGCCGCCTGGGCGACGCTGATCATCGCCGCGCTGATCATCGCGATCACCGCGGTCGGCCTGCTCCGGGTCATCTTCCATCTCAGGGCGATCCGGAAGACGCTGGTCGCGACCACCGGGGGAGTCCAGGCCGTCGCGAGCCTGACGAGCACGGTGCCCGCGCGTCTGACGTCGGTCAACGCGAACCTGAAACCCGTCCGCGACTTCTGCGAAACAGTCTGAGACGGCAAGGGAGCGATCTATGAAACCGTATGTCCTGGCCGCGGGGACCAGCACCACCGGCTGGGTGGTGGGCTACACCATCGGCATCATCATCGTGCTCGTCGTGGTGGCGCTCGTGGTGCCGATCTTGATACTGGCCCGGTCGATCGGCAACGAGGCGCCCAAGATCAACGACGCGCTGACCGAGGCGGTGCATAACACCGCGCCGCTCGGCGCGCTGCGTACCACGATCGAGCACGCCACGATCATCATCGGCGGCCTGCAGCGCGGCCGCGCCAGGCTGGGAGGGTAGCGATGCACGCACTGGCCATGTCCTCGACCGAGCACAACCTGTGGACGATCGCGAACATCCTCGGCATTGTCGTGGTGGTCGCGGTCGCCGGCCTGCTGAGCCTGCTCATCTACCTGGTGAAGATCATC
This sequence comes from Streptosporangiaceae bacterium, assembly GCA_052144275.1. Lineage (GTDB taxonomy): Bacteria > Actinomycetota > Actinomycetes > Streptosporangiales > Streptosporangiaceae > Palsa-504. Next base: position 15,304 of record JBKQQQ010000929.1, on the reverse strand, counting down.
GACCGCCGGGTCGTCGCCGTCCGGGACACGCTCAAGGCGGCCGCGGCGAACACCGCCGACACCGTGCTCATCCCGCAGGTGGCTACCGGCGTCGAGGCCGTCCTCGCCGAGGGCTTGCAGCACCATCTGTTCCTCGGCCGCGTGCTCGGAAAGGTCAAATCATGACGGGGTTGGTCGTTTTCACGGTCATTGACGTCCTCCTGCTCATCGCTGGCCTGGCGTTCTACCTGTTCTGGGTGGGCAGCCTGCTCACCCGCATCGCCGGGAACCTGGAGGAATGCGCCGAGCTCGTCCGCACCATCGTGGGCCACGCTAAGCTCATCGGGCCCGGGGTCGAGCACATCAACGAGACCGGCGGCGTGGTCGCCGGTGCGCTGCCACTGCTGTACGGGATGGCCGAGGGCATTGTGACGGGCGTCACCTATAAGCCCGAGCCGCCCGCGGTGCCCGAACCGGCCCGGCCGGCCTCGGGGACGCGCCGCTCGCGCCTGCTCGACGCGGTCGGGTTCCGCTCGCCTGGCTAGCCGGGCGGGGACCCGGGGACCCCTTCAGACCGGGGAGGACGCTCCGGGTCCTTGGCCAGGCTGGGGGAGGACGAGGTGGTCCCGCCGATCCACTCGTCCTTCCACGCCTGGTCGTACTGCTGGTCGTTGCACCGCGGCTGGTAGATCGCGGTCAGCTCCCTGGCGATCTGCTCCCGGTGCGGCCGGCCGCCACCCGGCACCTCGAAGGTGCAGATGTAGACCTTCCACCGGGACCCGGCGCGCTTGATCCAGCAGTGCGCGCGCGGATGCTGGAACGGGAACCGCTCTGCGGACAGGTCGTCAGAGTGGCCCACGTAGATGACTGCGTACTTGTCCGGCTTGGTGTCAGGTTCTGGCTTGTACACGATCGCGTACACGGCTGCCGTAGCCGACGCCGTCCAGCCGGCCAGCACCCGGGGCCCCTCGAACGGGTACCCGGCCAGCGAGCCAAGCCGGATCATCCCCAGTCGTCCTCGTCCTCGCTGATGGCCTCGGTCCGCACTACCGGCCCGTCCGGCAAGCCGGCCTTCCGGACGGCCCGCGTGAACTCGGCGGTGGCCGCAGCGATCGCCTCCTCGCGGCTCCCGGCCTCCACGATCAGCTGCGCGCCGTACCGGTTCGTGCCGATCCCGGTGGCGATGCCGCCGCTAACGGCGACCGCATCCGCGAGCTCAACGACCTGCTCCCGGGTCAGCACCTGGTCGCCCTCGGCCTGGATCCCCACGCTCCACCTCACCGGCGCACCCCCTGCTTCATCAATTGAGCCCTGGCAGCAGGGTAGCGAGTTTCTCCAGGCTAGCCAGATCGTGGCCGGACAGCAGCAGGTCGATGTGCGGCGCGGCGACCATCATCCCCAGGGTGCTCGGCCGGAAGCCCGCGTCGTCACCCTTGTGCGGGTTCAGCCAGATCAGCCGGTGGCTCAGCCGGGACAGCCGCTCCATCGCCGCGGCCAGCACGGCAGGATCCCCGCGGTCCAGGCCGTCGGAGCAGATCACCACGATGCCGCCCCGGCAGAGACCCCGGCGCGCCCAATCGCGGACGAAAGCGTCCAGGCTGTCGCCGATCCTGGTCCCGCCGTCCCAGTCGAAGGCCGCCCGCGCGGCCTGCTCCAGCGCCTCGTCCGGATGCCGGCACTCCATCGCCCCGGTCACCCGGGTCAGCCGGGTGCCGAAGCAGAAGACCTCGACCCGGCCAGCCGACCGCTTGGCCGAGTGCGCGAACTGCAGCAGGCTGCGCGAGTAGTCGGCCATGGAGCCGGAGATGTCGAGGATCAGGATCAGCGGCCGCAGCCGGACCTTCCGCCGCCGCCAGTACAACCGCGCGGGCTCGCCGTGCATGCGCATGGATTCCCGGACGGTCCGGCGGGGGTCGGGACGGGTTCCGGACCTGGCGGCGGCGGTGCGCCTGGTGCGGCGGCGCGGCGGCGTCAGCCGGATCCTCGCCATGATCCGGCGCAGCGCCGCCAGTTCCTCGGGCGTGCAGGCGGCGAACGACTTGCGCTTGAGCGCGTCGACATCGGAAGCCATCCAGCCCAGCACGGCCTCGTCCTCCTGCGCGTCCTGGTCTGGCTCGGTTGAAGGAATCGCTAGCGCTCCCTGCGCTTGCGCCGACGCGCGCAGCATGAGCAGCAATTCCGAATCCGGATCCTCGGCACCGAGGAAGAACCGGCGGAACACCTCGTCGTACCGGGCGATGTCGTCGTGCCGGGTCACCAGCGTGGTCCGCCCGGCCCAGTACAGGTCGACCAGGTCGGCCGGGTCCAGCTTGCTCAGCGCCGAACAGTACACCAGGACGTCCCCGGAGCCCACCGCGAGCCCGGCCGCGCGCAGTTCGCCGGCGAAGCCGACGAGCAGGCCGGTGAAGGGAGATGGGCCAGGGGGTATGGGGGGCGGGGGATCTTCAGGCACCAGAGGTGATCTCCTCGAGGTTGTCGCGGACCACCTCGAGGTCGTCTCGGTCCTTGATCACGGCGCCGAGCGTGTCCTGCGCGTTGGCGGCGTGCAGGTCCGTCTCGCCGAGGAAGTCGAGGGTCCGGGCCCAGTCGATGGTTTCCGCCACCCCCGGCGGCTTGGCCAGGTCGAGCTCGCGGAGCCGGTGGACGGCGGCGACGACCTTGCGGGCCAGCGCCGCGGGAACGCCGGGTTCCCTGATCAGGACGATCTCGACCTCGCGTTCGGCAGCCGGATAGTCGATCCAGTGGTAGAGGCAGCGCCGCTTCAGAGCGTCGTGCAGTTCCCTGGTCCGGTTGGAGGTGAGCACCACGAGCGGCGGGCTCTCCGCTTTGACCGTGCCGATCTCGGGGATGCTGATCTGGAAGTCGGAGAGCACCTCCAGCAGGAAGGCCTCGAACTCGTCGTCGGCCCGGTCGATCTCGTCGATCAGCAGCACGGCCTGATCGCCGGCCCTTACGGCCTCGAGCAGCGGCCGTTCCAGCAAGAACTTCGGGCCGAACAGCTTGTCCACGGCGTCGGAGCCGGCCGCTTGGTGCTCGGACAGGGCCCGGATGTGCAGCATCTGCCGGGCGTAATCCCACTCGTACAGTGCCTGGTTGGTGTCGATGCCCTCATAGCACTGCAGCCGGATCAGCTTGCGGCCGAACGCTGACGCGATGACCTTGGCCACCTCGGTCTTGCCGACCCCCACCTCGCCCTCGAGCAGGATCGGCCGGTTCAGCGACAGCGCGACGAACAGCGCCGTGGCTAGTCCGCGGTCAGCCAGGTAGCCGCCTTGCCGCAGGGTCTCGGTCAGCTCGCCGACGGTGCCCGGGCTCTGCATCCGCTAGGACTCGGAGCCGAGGACCAGGTCCCGCACGCTGCCCGCCGCCGGGTTCAGCTTGCCCTCGCGCGCCAGCTGGGCCCGCCAGGCGACGCGCAGGTCGCCGTCGGTCTCCTCGGCCAGGCCGTCGAAGCCCACGTCGCTCATCCGCTTGCAGGACTTGGTGGTGCCGCAGGCTTCCTCGACGTCCTCGGCGGTCTGCCTCTGAGCGCTCCACACCTCGCGGAGCACCTCGAGGATTTCTTCGGTGTTGCCGCTCATCGGCTGATACCCCTCCTGGACAGGACGCTCGTGTCCTACTGACTCTAGGTCCTGGCCGATGACCAGGCGACCGCAGATTAAGAGTTCTCTTATCTGGCCGGCACGTACCAGGTCCGTTCGGGATAAAGATCTATTTGATCCGAACGGACCTGTGTATCAGCCCTGGCTTTCCAGCGCGTCGCGCATGGGCTGGAGCTTTACCAGGGTCTCGGCGAGTTCGGCGGCTGGCTGCGAACCCGCGACGATGCCGCACCCGGCGAACAGCCGCGCGGTGCGCCCGGAGAGCTGGGCACAGCGGATCGCGATGCCCCACTCGCCGTTGCCTTCGGCGTCTATCCAGCCGACGGGGCCGGCGTAGCGCTCCCGGTCCATGTGCTCGAGCTCGCGGATGAGGTCGAGCGCGGCCCCGGTGGGGGTTCCGCAGACGGCGGCCGGCGGGTGCACGGCCGCGGCCAGGGCCAGCGCGGATTTCGGTGTCCCGCCGCTGGCCAGCGTGCCGCGGACCCGGGTGCCGAGGTGCTGCAGGTTCGGGAACTTCAGCAACGCCGGACGCGGCTCGACCTCGAGCGTCTCGCACAGCGGCTGGAGCGCCTCGCGGATCGAGACGACCGCGTAGGCGTGTTCCTCGTTGTTCTTGGCGGAGGCCAGCAGTTCGGCGCCCAGCGCGTCGTCGTGCGCCTGGTCCGCGCCGCGCGGCAGGGTGCCGCCGAGCACCAGCGCGCTGACCTGCTGACCGTCCCGGCTGATGAGCAGTTCGGGGGTCGCACCGATCATGCCGTCGCAGGCGAACGTGAAGCAGTCCGGATAGCGCCCGGCGAGCCTGCGCAGCAGGACCCGCGCGTCGATGGGCTCGTCAGCGGTGCCGAACACGTCACGGGCGAGCACGACCTTGCGCAGGCCGCCCGCCTTGATCGCGGCGACCGCCTCGGCCACCGCCTGCTCCCAGCGCGGCCCCGGCAGGCTGCCTTCCTGCCAGCTCAGGCCAGTCGGCGGCTCCGGGGGGGCGAAGCTCCCCCCAAGGGGGGTCTGGGGGGATGGGTCCCCCCAGGAGCGGGGGGGTCTGGGGGGGTCGTCCCCCCGGGAAGATACAGTGAGCCAGGCCTGGCCGCGGCCGTCCCTGCCGAGCACCACGCGGGGGACGATCAGGACGGATCCGTCGGATGATGCGTCGAAGGTGAACGTGCCGAACGCGACCAGCCCCGAGCCGCGTACCCGTACCCGGTCGTCCACGTCGGCGGCGTCGAACACCGAGCGGAGCCACTTCTCCCCGGTGGTGAACCTGTCCTCTCCGGCGGGCAGCGTGACCCTGATCGCCTCGCCCCAGCCGGCCAGGCCGGCTCCGTGATGGATCCAGGCGACCACGTCCGGCTGGGGGATGCGCTCGAGAAGATTCCCGGGGTCGGGGACGGCGACAGTACGGACGAGTAGCCGCCCGGTCTCCGGACGGCTCAGCACCCGCACGCTACCGTCCGAGTCCGCTGAGCCGTATGTGTCACCTGGTCACCCGCCACGAACCAATATTCTAGGTCCCGTCTGTCACTGCCCCCGCTTCCGGGTTCGCCAGTGCGCTCGGCCACCAGACGTGCCGCCCGATATCCAAGGTCAGCGCGGTCACGAGCACCGACCGGACCACGATCGTGTCGAGCAGGACGCCCAGCGCCACCGCGAACCCGATCTCGGTGAATTCCACCAGCGGTAGCGTGCCGAGCATGGCGAACGTGCCTGCCAGCACCAGGCCCGCCGAGGTGATGACGCCGCCCGTGGCGGCCAGCCCGGTGATCGCGCCGTGCCGGGTTCCCGACCGCGCGGACTCTTCGCGTATGCGGGTCATCAGGAAGATGTTGTAGTCGATGCCCAGGGCCACCAGGAACACGAAGACGAACAGCGACACCGAGGTATCGGCGCCCGCGAACCCGAATACGTGCTTGAAGAACAGCGAGGAAATGCCAAGGGCGGCACCGAAGGACAGCACTACGGTGGCGATCAGCATGAGCGGCGCCACGATCGCCCGCAGCAGCAGGCCCAGGATGATCAGCACTACGCCGAGGATCAGCGGGATGAGCAGGTTCCGGTCATGAGTCGCGGCGCTCTCCACGTCCTTGTTGATGGCCGTGCCCCCGCCTACCTTGGCCTCGGCACCCGGGATGGCGTGCAGCGTCGTGCGAACCTTGTCCACCAGCGTGTACGCGGCCGGGCTGTCCGGCGGCGGGGACATCGTGGCCTGCAGGAAAGACAGGCCGTCCTTGGTCACCGGCGGGGTGACCGAGGCGATGCCGGGCGTGGCGGCGAGCGCGTTCCTTACTTGTCCCGCGCTGGACGCGGTGGCGATCACGTCCACCGGCTCGCCAGAGCCCGCCGGGAAGTACCTGGCCAGCACGTTCTGGGCGGTAATCGACGGCGGGGTGCCGCGGAACGACTCGGCCACGGTCAGCGTGCCGAACCTGAACCCGATCAGCCCGGCCGCGCCTGCGCCGAGCAGGATCGCGGTCACCAGCCACACCGCGCGCGGGCGGCGGCTGATGGCGTGCCCGACTCGCGACCACAGCCCGCTCCTGGTGGGTTCGGCCGAGCCGTAACCGGGCCTGACCGGCCAGAAGATCCACCGGCCGAAGACCACGAGTAGCGCGGGCAGCAGCGTGATCATGGCGATCAGGCCCAGGGCGATCCCGATGGCAGCGACTGGGCCCAGCCCGGAGATGTCGTTCGATTCGGCTGCGAGCAGGCACAGCATGCCGGCCACGACGGTCAGCCCGCTGGCGATGATGGCCGGGCCTGCCCGGCGCAGCGCCACCGCCATGGCCAGGTGCCGGTCGGCGTGCCTGCGCAGTTCCTCCCGGTATCTGGCGATGAGCAGCAGCGCGTAGTCGGTGCTCGCGCCGATCACCAGCACGACCAGGATGCCCTCGCTCTGCCCGCTGACGGTCAGGTTGGCGTGCTGGGTGAGCAGGTATATGACGGCCTGGGCCACGGTCAGCGCCACCCCCGCGGACAGGATCGGCAGCAGCCACAGGACCGGGCTCCGGTAGGTCAGCAGCAGGATCCCGATGACCACGGCCAGGGTGGCGTACAGCAGCGTGGTGTCGATGCCCTTGAATATCTTGACCTCGTCCGCCGCGCTGGCGGCCGGCCCGCCCACGTATACGCTCAGCCCGGCGCTGTCCTTGCTGGCGGTGTTCTTCACGGTGGAGACGAAACCGCTCAGGTCACTGTTGTAGCCGAGGTCCGCGCCGATGACGGTCTCGATCGCCTTGTGATCCTTGGACACGACCGGCGGGGAAACCCGCCCGTTCACGACAGACAGCGAGGCGAAGTAACGCGCGTCGGCCCTCGCCTTCGCCACGTCGGCCGCTGTCACCCCGCTGTCGCGCACGTACACGACCAGGGCGGGGTTGAGGTTCTTGGACTGGAACAGGTTCTGCTCGTTCAGTTCCTGGGTGGACTCGGCCGACGACGGCAGGTACGCCGACGCGTCGTTCTTCTCCGCTCCCTGGAGCTTGCCTGCCAGCGATCCCAGGGCCGCGACCACCAGGATCCAGAACACCACCACCAGGTACTTCGACCGGCGGCCGCACACGAACGCGATCAGGCGGCCGAAGCCGCCCGATCGCGCCTGATCGAGTTCGGCTCCGGGGTCCCCGAACCCCGGAGCCCGTGAGTTCCTCGTGTCCTGACCCGGCGTATGACGGGGCGCCCCCGTGGTCCCGCGTGCCACGTCGTCCTCCTCACGTCCTTGAAAGACTCTGATATTCTTCTTAGGGAAAACGATGTATCTTGATCCTGCGACGTGTCAAGTTATATCTCGATTTTTCCCGGGGCGTTCCGGTTTTCTGCCATTCGGCTGACCCGAGCCGGGCAGCGGCAGGTTAGGCCAACCGCCTGGATTCATGGCGTTGCTCAGAGCAAGGTGAGCTGCTCGGGCGGTGCGGGCGGGCTTCTCCGTGGTGTGGGCACCTCGGGAGACTTCAGGGACCCTGACGCATAGAGAGCCCGAGGGCTGGGCATGGCTGCGGGCTGCCCGGCCGGGGCGGGACGACTGGCACTGGCGGATCGCGGGCGCAGGGTGCCGTGACCGAAGCCGGGCCTGGGGCGGCCGATGCCGTATTTCTCCGCGAGCTCGCGGACCTGGCCGGCGATCCGGTTCTGGTAGGTCTTGGGGGCGTAGGCGCCGCGGCCGTACAGGTCCAGGTACGCCTCCACCAGCTCGGGATGCTGGGCCCGCAGCCAGCTGAAGAACCACTCCCGGGTGCCCGGGCGCAGGTGCAGCACGATGGGCATGACATGCCTGGCGCCGGTCTCGGCGATCCGCCTGACCGTCTCGTCGAGATGGGCGGGGGAGTCGGAGAGGAACGGCACCACCGGGCCCATGAGCACGCCGCAGCGCAGCCCGCGCTCGTTCAGCGCCGCGCACGCCTCGAGGCGCCGCCCGGGCGCGGGCGTGCCCGGCTCGATTGATCGCCAAAGGTCTTTGTCGACAAAGCCGGCGGAGACGTTCAGTCCCACCTCGGTGACTTCGGCCGCCTCGGCCAGCAGCTCGATGTCCCTGAGGATCAGGGTGCCCTTGGTCAGGATGGAGAACGGGTTGGCGGCGTCCCTGAGCGCGCCGATGATGCCGGGCATCAGCTGGTAGCGGCCCTCCGCCCGCTGGTAGCAGTCCACGTTCGTGCCCATCGCGATGTGCTCGCCGGCCCAGCTCCGCGAGGCCATCTTCTTGCGCACCAGCTCGGGCGCGTTCACCTTGACCACCACCCGGGTGTTGAAGTCCGCGCCCGCGTCGAGGTCCAGGTAGGTGTGTGTGTTCCTGGCGAAGCAGTTGTGGCTCACCACGCCGTTGGCGATGAAGTCGCCGGTGCCGGTGGTGATGTCGTACATCGGCACGTCTAGCCCGAGCGGCTCGACCTCCGCCACGCGGAGCCCGTCGTGGGTGCCGACCGGCGTGCCCTCGATCGCGCCCGGAGCGGCCCTCGCGGGATCGACGGCGTGGAAGAACCTCAGCACCTGGCCGGGCCCGCCGCCCAACCGGACCCCGGCGGGGGCACCCCGCAGGTGGGCCCGCTCCCCGGCGGCATCGAGACCGAGCGATCGCAGCGAGGAGATCAGCCAGCTGGCCACCTCCGGGTCCGCCGGGCAGATCCGCAGGACCCCATCCCGGTAGCTGCCCCGCGCGTCGAAGCACCCGGCCAGGAAGCCCTTGCGCCAATCCGGGCCTGGATGATCCGGCCAGCTCAGCAGCCACTCCAGGATGCTGGCCTGGTCGGGGCCTGCGGTACGGATCGCCGTCACGCGGCGGCGCGTGCTCGGCTGCCAAGAACCCGCGTCCATGCGCCCCGGGTCCTCGGTAAGGATGAAGTCAGCGCAGCCGATGCCCGCGCAGGCCAGGTAATCGGCGGTCCTGGCCCGCACGGCCTGGCCTGCGGGCCCGGCCAGCGCCAGCCGGAACAGGTAGCTGCGGTCAGCGGCCGGATTGCCTCGCGGGTAGGAGTAGTGGCCGATGCCGCCATCCGCGCGGATCAGGCCGCACAAGTAGCCGCGCCGGTAAGCGGCAGTGGGCTTCGGCGGCTCGGCGAACCCGCCGGTGCCCATCAGCGCGTGACCGGCCGATAGGTGCGGGCGACGCCGCAGCCCGCCGAACCAGGCCCCGGTCACGTACCTCCACCCGCGCTCGGTGAGGAACCGGTGGTCGCCGCTGCACACGAGCTGGGTACCGTCGGCCAGCACCACGCGGTACGCGGGCTTAACCGTGGGCCAGTGCGCCACCACGGTGGTGCGGACGTATTCCCGGTCGCTGCCCCGCCGGACCGTTCCGTAGATGGCGTCGCCGGCCCGCACCTGAGCCAGCGGCTTGGCCCGGCCGTCCGCCATCAGGATGGGCGTCTCGCCGGACACGCAGTAGGTGCATGCATGTTGGCAGCCGCGGTAGGGGTTGATGGTCCACCGGAACGGCATCCTGGATGCCTCGGGCACGCGGTTGACGACGGACTTGGCCTGCACCTCGTAGAAGGTCATGCCGCGGAAGCCTGGGGTATCAAACGTGCGGCTGACCGCGCCGCGCTCAATAAGCGGGAGCGCCCGGTCCCGGCGGTCGGCGGTGAACAGGTCCTCGCCGTCTCCGGTTTCCAGCGGCTCATCGAGGCGCAGATTGTCCCAGCGCATATCCAACACACTAGAACGACTGTTCGATGATGGCAAGCATCTTAAGGCCTGGCTCGTCGTAAGTATTTAACCCGTCCCGGCGGGATCGTGCCCGGCTGATGGCGTACCCGGCGTCTGAGCGGGTGCGTTAGGTGACGGAGCGGGCGAAGACCGCTCATCGCGAAAAACAGGCGAAGTACGAAGCCAGAACAATTGGATAAAGAGCGGCTCCTGAGAGATAGTGAGAGGGTAGTCACCCGGTGCACGACGCGGAGGTAGCTGAATGGCGCTGTCGATGGACGAGCAGCGCGCGCTCGCCGAGATCGAGCGGCGGCTCGCAGCTGACGATCCTGGGCTTGCTACCTGCCTGACGGCATTCCGGCGCCCCGGACCGGCTAACGTCCTGCGCTCGCCCCGGGCGCGCATCGTCGGCTCGCTGTTCACGGTGCTGCTCGTCGCTCTGGTCTCGCTGATGGTGTACGCGATGATCCCGTTCCGTACGCACGCCCGCCCGCCCGTCACGTCCAGCACCGGGACCACGGGCCACGTCGCGATCACCGCCTCCGGAACGAGCCAGCCGCACAGCCCCGCGCCCGCGTCGGCGGGCGGGAGCGCGACGGCCCACGCCACCTCACCAGCGAAGTCCGCCACGCCCTCGGCGAGCACGGGCAGTGTCCGGACGCACCCAGTCACGAATCAGGCGGCGGACCACCCCGCATCGCAGGCGGCCAGCCCGTAAGCCCTGTCCGGCCGGTACCAAGCAGCGGGCCGGTAACCGGTCGCGGCTAAGGATTCCCGCCACAGCTGCACGAGGTAGCGCTCCAGGCCCTCGAGGGTCTTCTTCTCCTGCTGGAACTCATCGCTGAGCGGGTTGCGGTGGCGGTCGAAGAGCTCCGCGTAGCGGCGGGTCACCTGGTCGCGGTTGCCGGCGTAGACGCGGACCGAATAGTCGCCGACCCCGCCCGCGAGCCGCAGGCCGCGGACCGCGGTGCCGGCCAGGCCCATGCTGATGCTCAGCTGCCCGCGCAGGTAAATAGCACCCTTGGCCTCTTCGTCCCACGCATCGCCGCACGGCGGCGGCGCCTCGTCCCACTCCTCAAGGACGAGCCGGACATCGATGTCCTCCTGCAGGCTGCCAACCCAGAGCTGCTCGCGGTTGGTGCTGATCAACGCGCCTACCGGGGGCAGCGGACCACCCGGTCCGTCCGGGTCGACAGACGGGTCGTGGATCCGGAACATCCTCCGTTCCGGAGTGACCGGTATGACCAGCTGTAGGAGTCTGCGGCTCATGGTTCCCCCCCTCGGCACGTTGCTACCTTGGACAACAACCCGCTCCCTTAGCAAATCTAGACCGCAGACGCGCATCATGCAGGGCGAAACGATGCGGAAATGCTAAAAGTGACCACTTGACTACACGCTGCAGCGGTGTACCGTCATATCTGTTATGAACCTTGTGTCCGAACTTGACCTGCCGGCGTTCGACTACACGACGCCGGACTTCTCGGCCGACCGCTACCACCAGCAGCTCGCCGAGACCCGTCAGCGAGGCTGGCTGGCCAAGTCGCCGCTGGCCTATATCGTGCTCGATCATGACGCCGGGGAGTTCTTCCTGCGGTCAAGGAAGACCGCGTTTCCCGGCCGCCAGATCGCCGAGTTCTTCGGCGTGACCGGCGGCCCGCTGGCCGAGCACATCAACGCCAACATCCTGAACCTCACCGGGGAGCAGCACCGGCGGCTGCGGGCGCTGGTGGGCCCGGCGCTCACGCCGCGCGCGGCCGATCGCTGGCGCCCGGTGATGCGCGGCTTCCTGGAGAACCTGTGGACCCGGGTCGCCGCCTACCGCAGTTGCGACTTCGTGGCCGCAGTGGCGCGGTTCTACCCGTCGCTGACGATCGCGACCGTGCTCGGCGCGCCGCACCAGGATGCCGGGCGGCTGCACACCTGGTCCACCTGGGTCCAACGGCAATTCGACATCCGGGCGCTCGAGACCAGCCGGGATGACATCGAGCGGGCCGTCACCGAAGCCCAGGAGTACGTAACCGGTCTGCTCGAGGCCAGGCGGGCCGCTCCTGGCGACGACCTGATCAGCGAACTGCTGGCGGCCCGCGAAGAAGGGGAGGCGGGCGGGAGGCTGTCCGCCGCGGAGTGCGTGCAGCTCGTGGTGAACCTGCTGGCCGGGGGTATCGACACCACCGCGGGCCAGCTCGCGCACGCGATCCGCCTCTTCGCCGAGCACCCCGACCAGTGGGTGCTGCTAGCCGACGATCCCGGCCTGGTCCCGCGCGCCGTCGAGGAAGTGCTGCGGTTTGAGCCCGTCACACCGTTTACCGCGCGGATCTGCCTGGAGCAGGTCGAGCACCGCGATGTCATCTTCCCGCCGGGCACGATCGTGGCGATCTGCGCGGAGCGGGCAAACCGCCAGTGCGAGGCCGGCGAGAGCTTCGACATCACCGCCGCCCGCGACGCCCGGCTGCTCACCTTCGGCGCGGGAACGCACTACTGCGTGGGCGCGAACCTAGCCCGGGCCGAGCTCGAAGAGGGGCTGGCCTTCCTCGCGCCGCGCACGCCCGGCCTCGCCCTGGACGGGCCGCCGCAGCTGGGCGGGGTCGAGGGCATCTACGGGATCGACAAGCTCCCGATCATCTGGTCGGGTTCGTCCAAGATGAGTCCGAACCACGGCATCGCGCCGGACGTGTCATAAGTAGCCAGTACTCGTCCGCGGCGAGTACGGACCGAGGGGTTCGCACGATGCAGGCACCATCAAAAGCTACCCATCGGAGGTCACTTAACGTGCCTGACCGGCTACCAGAACGGACTCCTGTGCCCGTCCTGGGGCTCGAGCTTGCCTCACGGACCCCTCCGGGTGCCGATCCGCGCGCGGGCGCCTACCCCCACCCGGGCACCTACCCAAGTCCAGGCACCTACCCAAGTCCAGGCACCTATCCAGGTCCGGCCGCCGTCCCACGCCCACGCCCGGCCGCCAGTCCAGGGCCCCAGGCCGATGCCAGCACAGGCGACCACGCCGTCGCCACTCGCGGGCGCCGCGCCCTCATGCTCGCCGTCTGCTGCATGAGCCTGTTCATGGTGGGCCTGGACAACACGATCGTGAACGTGGGGCTGCCCGCCATCGGCCGGGACCTGCACGCCGGCGTCTCCGGCCTGCAGTGGACGGTCGCCGCCTACACGATCGTGCTGGCCGCGCTGCTGATGTTCGCCGGTGCGCTCGCCGACCGGATCGGGCGCCGGACCATCTTCCAGGTCGGCCTCTCGCTATTCACCCTCGGCTCGTGGATGTGCAGCCTGGCACCCGGCCTGGGCTGGCTGATCGGCTTCCGGATCCTGCAGGGCATCGGCGGCTCGATGCTCAACCCTGCGGCGCTCGGCATCATCACGAACACGTTCACCGGCCGGGCCGAGCGCGCCCGCGCCATCGGCGTATGGGACGGCGTGTTCGGCCTGTCCATGGCGCTCGGCCCGGTGCTGGGCGGCGTTCTGGTGGGGACGGTCGGCTGGCGTGGCATCTTCTGGGCGAACATCCCGGTAGGCCTGGCCGCCATCTCGCTCACCGCGCTGTTCGTCCCGGATTCCAAGGCCCCGCGGTCTCGTCGCGCCGACCCGGTGGGCCAGTTCCTCATCATCGCCATGCTCGGGTCGCTCGCCTACGCGATCATCGAGGGACCGACTCACGGCTGGTACTCACCGGAGATCTTCGGGTTCTTTACCGCGAGCGTGGCCGCGCTTGCGGTCCTGCTCGCCTACGAGCCCCGGCGCGCGGAACCCATGGTCGACTTGCGGTTCTTCCGCAGTGTGCCGTTCGCGGGAGCCAACCTCAGCGCGGTCTGCGCGATCGCCGCGATGGCCGGCTTCCTGTTCCTGTCCACCTTGTATCTTCAGGACGTGCGGGGCCTGTCCGCGCTGCAGGCCGGCCTGACGATCCTGCCGATGCCGGTGGTGATGGCGCTGTGCGCACCGCTGGCCGGCCGGATGGTCGCCAAACGGGGCCCGCGGATCCCCCTGGTCATCGCGGGCGCCGCGCTGACCATCAGCAGCGCCGCGCTGTCGCGGCTCACCGGCACGACCGAGCACATGTACCTGATCGTCACGTACGCCATGTTCGGGATCGGGGCCGGCATGGTGAGCTCGCCGATCACCAACGGGGTCATGTCCGGGGTACCGAAGACCCAGGCGGGCATGGCCTCCGGCATGAACTCCTCCAGCCGCCAGCTCGGCCAGTCACTCGGCGTGGCCATCGTGGGCTCTGTCTTGGCGGCCAGCATGCGCGGGTCGATGCAGGCCGGCTTCGTCCAGGCCGCCCACGCGGGCTGGTGGATTCTCGCCGGATGCGGCTACATCGTGCTCCTGCTCGGCCTGGTCTGCACGACGCGGTGGGCCAAGGCCACCGCGTCCCGGCTGGGCTGACCGGCGGGGCTGACCGACTGGGTCGACCGACCGGGCTGGCTTTATCGTCGGGAGAGAATTGATCACTGGCGGTGACGAAAGTCTCAGCCGTGCGGCCTTGCGTCTCACGCTCTGCCCAAATAGTTAGTTGTAGAGACGCAATTACGTTCACTCCAGTTAATCCGGGTGATACCGCTGCCAGAGCTCAGCCGCCGGCGCCGCCTGCTCGTGCTCGTCATCTGCTGCTCCAGCCTGTTCATCGTGGGCCTGGACAGCACGATCGTCAACGTCGCGCTGCCGTCCATCGGGCGGGACCTGCACGCATCGGTCGCCGGGCTGCAGTGGACCATCGACGGCTACGCGCTCGTGCTGGCCAGTTTCCTGATGCTGTCTGGCGCGACTGCCGACCGGATCGGCCGCCGCCGGGTCTTCCTGATCGGCCTGGCTATCTTCACCGCGGGCTCCGGCCTGTGCAGCCTGGCGCCCGGCCTGGGCTGGCTGATCGCGTTCCGCATGCTGCAGGCCATCGGCGGGTCCATGCTCAACCCGGTGGCGATGTCGATCATCACCAATACGTTCACCGACAAGACCGAACGGGCCCGGGCGATCGGCGTCTGGGGCGGCGCGTACGGCCTGTCCATGTCACTCGGACCGGTGGTCGGCGGCCTGCTTGTCGACTCCGTCGGCTGGCGGGGCACGTTCTGGGTGAATATCCCCGTCGGCCTCGCCGCGATCGCGCTGACCGCCCGCCTCGTGCCGGAATCGCGGGCGCCGCGGCCACGTCGGCCGGACCCGGTCGGGCAGGTGCTCATCATCGTCATGCTCGGGTCGCTGACCTATGCGATCATCGAGGGCCCCGGGCTCGGCTGGCATACGCCGGTGATCATGGCGCTGTTCGCGGTGGCGGCCGTGGCCCTCGCGGTGTTCGTGGCCTACGAGGCGCGCCGTGCCGAGCCGGTGCTCGACCCCAGGTTCTTCCGCAGCGCGCCGTTCGCCGGCTCGGTGCTGACCGCGATCAGCGCCACCGCCGCGGTCGGCGGCTTCCTCTTCCTGGCCACGCTGTACCTGCAGGACGTGCGCGGCATGTCCGCGCTGCAAGCGGGCCTGCACATGCTGCCGATGGCCACCATGATGGCGCTCGGCGCGGTGGTGTCCAGCCGGATCCTGGCCCGCCGCGGCGCACGACTGCCCATGCTCGCGGCCGGCGTAGGGCTGGC
>JBKQQQ010000928.1:0-6919 GCA_052144275.1 Streptosporangiaceae bacterium | reverse complement strand
TGCAGCTGATGTCCTCGCCCAAGCGGGTGGAGAACCGACAGCAGGAAGTCTCGGAAATGTCCCGGTCGCTCAAGCTGCTGGCCAAGGAACTCGAAGTCCCCGTGATCGCGTTGTCCCAGCTCAACCGTGGCCCCGAGCAGCGCACAGACAAGAAGCCCCTATTGTCCGATTTGCGTGAATCGGGCTGCCTGACCGAGGACACGACTCTTCTGAGGGCGGATACCGGCGCACCGGTTACCTTCGGCGAGCTGATGCGCGACGGGGGCGAAGGCGTTCCGGTCTGGTCGGTTGACGAACGGCAGCGGTTGGTCCCGGCGCCGATAACCAAGGTCTTCGCCTCGGGAACGAAAGAGGTGTACCTGCTGCGCCTGGCCTCCGGACGAGAGGTGAAGGCATCCGCCAACCACCCGTTCCTTACCTTTTCTGGCTGGACGCCCTTGGAGGAGCTACGCCCAGGTGAGCGGCTAGCCATACCCCGCCACGTCCCTGAGCCGATCAATGCCGGGCTTGGCTGGTCCGACTACCGGATCGGGCTCCTCGCCCACCTGCTCGGAGACGGCTGCGTGGTCCGTTCACAGCCCGTGCACTACACCTCGAACGACGAGGAGAACCTGGCCTTCGTGGAGGCCGCCGCGGCGGCGGAGTTCGGCATATCGCCGCGCCGGGTCGCGCAGAAGACATGGTGGCACACCTACCTCCCCGCGCCGTACCACTGCACGCACGGCCGCGGGAACCCGTTGCACGCCTGGTTCCGCGAGCTCGGGATCGAAGACCTGCGATCGCACGAGAAGCGCCTTCCGGCCGCTATGTACTCGGCCAGCGACGCCGAGATCCGCCTGTTCCTGCGTCATCTGTGGGCGACCGACGGCTGCGTCTGGCTTGGTAACGGCAAGTCAGCGGTGAAGGCGTACTACGCCACGTCGAGCCGCCAACTTGCCTACGGCGTTGCGCATCTGCTCGCGCGGCTCAGGATAGTCGCACGTATCCGGCAGGTGCAGAAGGCTGGTTACCAGCCCGGCTACCACGTCATCGTGGCCGACGGTCCCAGCCTGCGGATCTTCTGCGAACGTGTCGGCGTGCACGGCCGACGCGGCGAACTGGCGAACCGACTGGCTGTCGCCCTGGAAGGGCGGGTCGTCAACACGAACGTGGACACGATCCCGATCGGCGTCTGGAACGTGGTCAAGGCCGAGCGGATCCGCGCCGGGCTAACCGACCGCCAGTTCCAGGCGGCTATCGGCACCCATTACTGCGGAACCGCACTTTACAAGAGCTGTCCGTCGAGGGAGCGTCTCATGCGATGCGCGGAGGTTCTCGGCTCCGAGACGCTACGTGACATCGCCTCCAGCGACGTCTACTGGGACCGGATCGTTAGCATCGAGCCGCTAGGGCCGCAGCCCGTCTATGACGCTACCGTGAAAGGAACCCACAACTTCGTCGCGGACGGCCTGCTCGCCCATAACAGCATCGAACAGGATAGCGACGTTGTTATCCTGCTGCACCGCGAAGACCTTTATGAGCGGGAGTCACCGCGGGCGGGTGAGGCGGACCTGATCGTGGCCAAGCACAGGAACGGCCCGACGATGACCGTGACCGTGGCGTTCCAGGGCCACTACAGCCGCTTTGTCGACATGGCTCCTTCGTGAGGCTGGAGGTGTAGGAGGGAAGCCATGGATAAAGTTACCGATGATCAGGCCCGCACCTAGTTGATCTGGTACTCCCAGCCTTCCTGCCAGGCGAAGTCCTGCTCGACGAGCTCTTCCAACCCGACGCCGCCGAGGAAGTGGTCCAGGCCCCACCGGGTGGCGACGTGTCCGATGACCAGGATCCGCTGCTCGTCCCAGCGCAGCGGCAGGTCGCCGAGGAAGCGGCCGACGCGGGCGACGGCTTGCCGCCAGCTTTCCCCGCCCGGGTAGGGCCGGTCCAGGTGCTCGCGCCGGCCAGCGTGCAGCTCAGCCACTGGCATCCCGTTGCGCTGCCCGTAGTCGCATTCGCGCAGCCGCCAGTCATACAGCACCGGGATCGCCGAGGCGCCGAAGGCGACCGAGGCGGTTTCGGTCGCGCGGGCCAGGTCGGAGCTGAACACGGCGGTGATCCCGTCGCTGATGCGGCGGGACCCCAGCTGCTGCGCTTGTGTCCGGCCGCGCGCGGACAACTGGCCAGGCAGCCAGCCGGTGGCGCGCCCCTCCTCGTTGTCCACGGTGGTGGAATGGGTCTCAAAGACCAGCTCGATAACCACCAGCCAACCCTAGGCCCAGCCAACTCAACGCAGATCGCGGGTTATCCGGTGCCGAGGAGGTGCCCGGACACCCGGGCCAGGTGAGTGCGCATCGCCGTGGTGGCCCGGTCCGCGTCCCGCAGCCGGAGGGCGGCCACGATCTCCTCGTGGTCACGCCGGTATTCGTCCCGCCGGGCCGCCGTGGCACTGCGCCGCTTCAGGTCGCCCCACATCCGCCCGTGCCGGGCTCGCTCCACCTCCGAGTACAGCCGGATCAGGAGAGGGCTGCGCGTCGCCGCGATAATCGACCGGTGCAGGGCGGCGTCCCAGACCTCGAACTCGTCGTGATCCGCCGCCCGCTCTCCGCCGCGCAGGCAGCGATCCATCTCAGCGAAGTCGCGGGCGGTGGCCCAGGCCACTACCAGGGACATGGCGGTCGGTTCGAACAGGCGCCGGACCGCCATCACGTCGGCCGGCGCGTAGTCGGCGGCCCCTGACAGCCCGCCCGGCGCGGGCAGTTCGCTTGCTGCCGGGCCCGGCCCGGCTGGCTGGCCCGCGGCCGGAATCTCGCCAGCGGCCGCTGGGGCACCGGCCGCTGGGGAATCGGCCGCTGGGGAATCGGCCGCTGGGATCTCGCCCGCGGTGGCCGGGCCCGCGGCCGGCTCTGGTCCGGGTACGTCAGGGCCGTGGCGGCGGAGAAAGGTACCCCGGCCCACTTCGCGGGAGACGTGTCCCTCGGCCTGGAGCACCGCCATGGCATGCCGGATGGCCGCGCGGGAAACCCCGAGATCGGCGGCAAGCTGCCGCTCAGTCGGCAGGCGCGTGCCGCGGCCCGCGCCGCCCCGCTCGGACTCCGCCAGGATGAGCGCCGCGAGCGCCCGACGCTGCAGGGCCGAGTTATCGCTGGCCATGTTCTGAACCAATCTAACCAATCACTCCATGCGGCAAGATTCTTGCACCATTTTACTTGAATGTCACGCATTGACCTCCTCGGATCCCTGTGTCTATGATGCAGCCAATCAGCTGACAGAACCAATCAGTCTATTTAACCAAAATGGTTCAAACCAATGGGCCAGCCTAACCAGGCCACCGTGCAGTGCCCGACCGAGGGCAGTGCCCGACCACCGTGCAGTGCCGGACCGAGGGCAGCGCCCGACCAACGTGCAGTGCCGGACCGAGGGCAGTGCCGGGCCGAGGGCAGCAGAGCCGAAACGACACGACAGAGCCGAAACGACACGACAAGGAGATTTGGCTCGTGAGACTCGCCACCCTAATGACGACGAGCGGACCGCGGCTGCACGTCCGGGCGGGCGGCGGCGGGTACGTGGACATCGCAGCGGCGACCGGCGACGAGCGGTTCGCGGCGTTCGGGACCTTCGTCGCGGCCGGCCCGGCCGCGACGGAAGCCGCCCGCGGCCTGCAGGACCGCGACGGCCGCGAGTACCCGCTATCGGATTTCGGCCCTGCGGTGCCCGCGCCGGAGCGCATACTCTGCCTCGGCCTGAACTACAGCGAACACGCGCTCGAGGGCGGGCGGGCCGTGCCGACCTGGCCGGACACGTTCGTGCGAGCTCAGCAGACGGTCCTGGGTCCGTACGCCGACCTCGTCAAGCCGGCCCTGACCTCCTCGTTCGACTACGAAGGCGAGCTCGGCATCGTCATCGGGGCGGGCGGGCGCTACATCCCGGCCGGCAAGGCGGTCGACGCGATCGCCGGATTCACCGTGCTGAACGACGCGTCGGCGCGGGACTGGCAGCGGGCCGGCAGCCAGTGGACGCCAGGGAAGAACTTCGACGGCTCCATGCCCATCGGCCCGGAGGTCGTCACGCCGGACGAGGTCGACGTCGCCGACGTGGCGCTCACCACCGTGCTCAACGGCCAGGTCATGCAGTCGGCGCGGACCTCGCAGATGCTCGTCGACGTGCCGAGCGCGGTGGAGTTCTTCTCCTCGTTCACGACGCTGCGGCCCGGTGACGTCATCGCCACCGGGACGCCGGGAGGCGTCGGCTTCGCCCGCAAGCCCCCGGTCTGGCTCCAGCCGGGGGACGTTATCGAGATCACGATCGAGGGCATTGGCACCATCCGCAACCGCGTGGTCGCCGAGTCGGGCGACCGCTCCGGCTGGCGATGGCAGCCAGGTCCCTCTTCCGGCGGCCTGTAGCCGGGGACTCCGCTCCGTGCCCCCTGGCCTGGCGGCCCGACGCAAAACTCTCACCGCAGAGGGGACGAACATGACGACCATCGCCAGAACACGAAGATCAGACAGAACCGCGTTGCGGGCATCCGGCCGCGGGCCGCGGGCCGCGCGGCGCGCCGCCGCCGCGCTGACCGCCGCCGCGCTGACGGCGGCGGGCCTGGCCGCCTGCAGCTCCAGCTCGAGCAGCAGCGGCGCTACCAGCAGTACTACCGGCGCCAGCAGTTCCTCCCTGGTCGTCGCCGATCTGGCGCCGTTCAGCGGACCGGACGCCGCCCTCGGCCCCACCTACCTGGTGTCTTGTGACGGTGCCACGACGGCGATCAACAACGCCGGCGGCGTCCTCGGCCACAAGCTCACCTGCAAGGGCGTGGACACCAGGGGAGACCCCGCGGACGCGGTGCCCGCCACCCGGCAGATGTTCGCCACCACGCCCAACCTCGCCCTGGTCATCGGCGTCACCTCCGACGAGGCGGCGAGCGTGGTACCGGTCATCAACGCGAACAAGATGGTCGTGTTCGGGATGACCGGCCAGTCGGAGTTCGACTCCACTCACTTCCAGTACTTCTACCGGCTGGTTCCGCCGGACCTGGAAGAGTCCTACGCGATGATCGTGATCGCGCAGCAACTCGGGTACAAGCGGATCGCGCTGGCGTTCGGCAACGACATCGGCTCCCAGACGTTCATCTCACCTGCCATCAGCGCGATCGGCAAGGCCGGCCTGACGCTGGCGGCGAACGAGACCCTCGATCTGTCCGCGAGCACCTTCCGGACCGAGGCCGACAAGATCGTCGCCGCGCATCCGGACGTGATCCTCACCGAGGCGCTCGGCCCGGCGGACGCGACGTTCCTCTCCGAGGTGAAACAGCTGAACGGCGGCACGATGATCCCGGTCATCGGGACCTCGGCCACGATCTCCCCGGACTGGTACAAGTCCGTGGCCGCGGCGATCGGCGCGTCGACGCTGGCGAGCAGCTACCACGCGGACAACCTGGTCACCGAGACCAGCGGGCCTTCGTACACCCCGTTCTACAACGCGATCATGTCCGAGCAGGGCAAGGTCGGCAGCACCGGCAACTTCTCCACTTACCTGACCGCGCCGGGCGCCGTGCACTTGTACGACGGAATCAACCTGGCCGCGCTCGCGATGGTCGAGGCGAAGTCCACCGTGCCGGCCGTGTACGCGCCGTACATCGCCAAGATCGGTGACGGCTCGGCGGGCGCCGTGGTCGTGTACTCGTACGCGCAGGGGATCGCCGCGCTCAAGGCGGGCAAGGCCATCCGCTACGAAGGGCCAGGCGGCCCGACCAGCTTCGACTCCTATAACGACTCGACCGGCATCTTCCAGACCGACACCTACAGCAGCTCGGGTGCCGTCCAGGTGGCCGGCACCATCACTGCCGCGCAGCTGCGCGCGGTGTCGTAACGAAGTGCCAGGACACAGCGTGCCCACCCGGTCATCGTAAGGAAGCCGATGAGCTTGTTCCTCGCGTCGTTCGGCTTCGGCCTGGTGACCGCGGCGGTGCTGGCTATCGCGGCCGTCGGCTTCACGATGCAGTTCGCCGTGACCGACGTGCTGAACCTCGCTTACGGCGCGGTGATGATCGCCTCGGCGTTCGTCGCCTACGCGCTCAACCAGGCCGGGGTCAACGTGTGGGTAGGCATGCTGGCCGCTGCCGCGGCCGGAGCGGTCGGGTCGGTCCTGCTCAACACGGGGATCTACACGCCGTTCCAGCGCCGCGGCAGCGCGCCGATCACGATGGTGATCGTCTCGCTCGGGATGACGCTCATCATCGAGTTCGGGCTGCAGGCGATCGTGGGCGGCACCAACGTGTCGTACACGATGAGCCAGGGACCGACGGTCAAGGCGGGCGGCCTGATCCTCACCACGGTCCAGCTGGTGATCATCGGGCTGGCCGTCGTGGTGATGGCGGCCGTGCACGGGCTGCTCCGCTACACCAAACTCGGCAAGGCGATGCGGGCCACGGCGGCGAATCGCTCGCTGGCCCGCAACTGCGGCATCAGGACGGACCGGGTCGTGACCCTGACCTGGGCGCTGACCGGCGTGCTCTGCGGCATCGCCGGCACGGTCCTCGCGATGAACAACGGCAGCTTCGGGGCGACCAGCGCGGACCTGTTCCTGGTGGTGATCCTCGCGGCCGTCTTCCTCGGCGGGCCCGGCCAGGCCTACGGCGCTATGATCGGCGCCGTCATCATCGGGCTCGCCACCGAGATCAGCGCGGCCTACATCACCCCGTCGTACAAGGACGTGATCGCCTTCCTGGTGCTGCTGATCGTGATGGCGGTACGGCCGGGCGGCGTGCTGGGGGCGACGGCCTGATGAGCAGCGCGCAGCTTTTCTACCTCATCAACCTGCTCATCTACGCCGGCGTCGACATCATCGCCTGCCTCGGCCTGAACCAGCAGTTCGGCGTCGCCGGGGTCACCAACTTCGGCTTCATCATCTTCCAGGCGGCCGGCGCGTACACCGCGGCGATCCTGTCGCT
>JBKQQQ010000927.1:0-24298 GCA_052144275.1 Streptosporangiaceae bacterium | reverse complement strand
GACCGAACGGTCCTGGTGCCTGCCCCGGTCCGCCTAGCTCGCCACGCGGCCTCGGCCGCCCCCGTCGGCGTGCACGCAGGACCCTGGACGAACGGCCAGATCTCCTCGGCGATGCAGCGCCAGTCCGCGGTCGCGGACAGCTCGCCGAGGAGCGCGAACAGGCCCAGGTTGATCCGCTGCAGGATCACGTAGGACCTGGGAATCTGCACGTAGGCGGCGAGCGGGCTGCGGAAGTCGAAGAAGCGTCTGGTCACCGCCGAGGCGTAAGCTCCGGTCATGGTCCGCGGGCCCCGCTCGCGGACCGTGTCGTAGAACACCGCCATGTGCTCGACGATCATGTCGGTGGGCAGCGGCGCATCGGGCATCAGGAAGCCGGCGTCCTCCATGGCCCGGCGGAACGCCTCGGGGTCGTTCTGGACGCACAGGTGCTTGACCATCTCGACCAGCGGCCGCAGTTCGTCGGCGGTGAAGTACTTGACCAGGCCGAAATCCAGGAAGGTGACCCGGCCGCCGCCGTGGAAGAGGTAG
The DNA here is from genome assembly GCA_052144275.1 of Streptosporangiaceae bacterium. GTDB lineage: Bacteria > Actinomycetota > Actinomycetes > Streptosporangiales > Streptosporangiaceae > Palsa-504. The sequence continues at coordinate 23,770 of JBKQQQ010000927.1, read as the reverse complement.
TTGCCCGGGTGCGGGTCGCCGTTGAAGGCATGCGCCTCGTACAGGCTGCGGAACACGAAGCGGTAGATCGTCTCCGCGGCCAGGTCGCGCTCGGCCTGTGACCAGCTGGCGAGCTCGGCGAACCGCGCGCCGTCGGCCAGGTCGCTGGTCACCACGCGGCGGGTCGACAGTTCGGCGACGATCTCCGGCACCGCAATGGTGGGGTGGCCCCGGTAGTAGCCGGCGAACATCTGCTGGTTGCGGGCTTCCCTGCGGTAGTCGAGCTCCTCGGTGACGCGTTCTCTCAGCTCGGCCAGCAAGGCGTCGACGTCCTGGCTCGGCGCGGTGATCTTGAGCATCCGGCGCAGCAGCCCGACGTTGCCCAGGTCGGCCTCAATCGTCTCGGCGATGCCCGGGTACTGCACCTTCACCGCGACGGCGCGGCCGTCGAGGGTGATCGCGCGGTGCACCTGCCCGATCGAGGCGGCGGCGATGGGTTCCGGGTCCCAGGTGGCGAAGGCCCGCTCCGGCGGCTGGCCCAGCTCTTCGGTGATGACCTGGGCGGCCAGTTCCGGGCTCATCGGCGGCACGCTGTCCTGCAGCCGGCTCAGCGTCCGGCGGGCGGCGGGCGACAGGCCGTCGTCGACGTAGCTGGCCATCTGGCCCAGCTTCATCAGCACGCCCTTCATCGTCCCCAGGGTGGCGGCGACGTCCTCCGCGGTCTGCAGCGCCAGGTCGTTCCGCAGTGCTTCCCGGTGCTCGCCCGCGCTCGCGAAGAGCCGGGGCGCGTTGCTCGCGTACCGCGCGCCCCCCCGCGCCGCCAGTCGCAGCGCCGTCAGGCCGCGCTCGACCCGCAAGCTGCCACCCCCGGGCCTGGCCGTCCGGCGCCGGGCCACCGCCAGGCCCGCGATCGAGGCACCGCTCAGCGCTACGACAATGGCCAGCTTGGTGTATTTCACGCCTTTCCCGCCGAACGCACCCGCACCGCCAGCCGCTGCCGGGCCTCGAGCACGCCGGGTTCGGCCAGGAAGACCGCGTCGAGCACGCCGAGGGCCTGGCGGATCTCGGTCCGCCGCGCGGCCGTCAGCGGCGGCGGCTCGGGGTAGCCGTACATCTGGCGAGCCCAGCCGGGCAGCGCGGTGACCGCGGCGTCCCTGATGTCCTGCCACAGTTCGGCGATGTCCTCGTCCAGGCCGGGCGGGTCCAGCAGGTAGCCCATCGACTCCGCGGCCGCGGGCGTGCGGCGCAACTCGGGACGGACGTCGGCGATGTACCGCTCGAGGGTGGCCACGCTGTCCGGGATCATCTCGGGCGGGACGCCGAGCAGTTCGGCGGCGACGGTCATCTCGGCCACGTACGCGTCGGCCTCCGCGTCCGTCAGCGGCGTGCCGAACAGGGCGCCGGCGGCCAGGCCCGAATCCACCAGCGCGGCGTGCACCCACAGCAGCAGCGCCGGGTCGCCGGCCGCGTACGGCCGGCCGGTCGCCGTGTCCACACCGCGGACGCGGGTGTGGACGGCCCGCACCCGCCGCGCGACCCGCTTGGCGCTTTCCTTGTCCCCGAACGTGACCGTGACCTCGTAGGCGGAGGTGGCCGCGAGCCTGCCGACCGGATCCGTCCGCCAGTCGCTGTGCTGGTCGACGCCGGCCATCGCCAGCGGGTGCAGCGCCTGCAACAGCAGCGAACGCAGCCCCGCGACCGGCGCGGACAGGTCGGCACTGACCCGCCAGGTCACGCTCGCTGGCCCGAAGAACCCGTCGTCTTCCGGCGCGACCGGCACCGCGGACGCGTAAGCGGCGGCCGACCGCTCGACCAGGCCGGCGGCGGCCGCGTAGGGCTCGGCGGTCATGCTGCACCTGGCCGCAGGCCAGCGAACAGGTCGTCCTCGGGTAGCGGAGCGCCGGTGGTGTCGCCGACCCGGATGAAGTGCTCGCGGCCAAAGGTGAGTTCCGCGATGTCCGGCGGGATCTTGCTGAACCACGACTCGGAGATCTGGCTGCCGTGCGCGAACAAGGCGTCGCGCTTGCGGCCGAGCACCGTGCGGATGTCGACGGTGGTGGTGATGCGCTGCTCGGACGCGAGCGCGGCCCGCTGCCGTTCGGAGTCCATGTCCTCGAAGTCGGGTACCTCGGCGCCGAGTTCGCGCAGCGCCTCCCATATCTTCCGCCAGTCGCTGCCGCGCATCGCGCTGAGGTAGAGCTTGGCCACGTTCCCGCTGTCCGCCGCGGCGGCCTGCGCCGAACGGCTCGCGTGCACGTGATCGGGATGCTGGTACGGTCCCTGATCGTCGTAGGTGATAAGCACCTGCGGCCGGTACCGGTCGATGAGGCCGGAGATCCGCGCCGCCACGTCCGCCTGCGGCACGTTGCAGAACGCGTCCGGCCGGTCCTTATAGTCCCAGTCCGGCATGCCGGAATCGTGATAGCCGAGCAGTTCCAGGTCGGTCACGCCCAGGATCGCGCAGGATTCGCGCAGCTCGGCCAGGCGGTGGCAGGCAACCGCCTCCTCGTCGTGTCCGTTCTGCCCGGGTTTGACCCCGCCGGGCGCGTCCCCGAACTCGCCGTTGGTGCACGTCACAACCACGGTCCGGATCCCCTGCGCGGAGTAGGCCGCCAGCACTCCGCCCGTGCTCGACGCTTCGTCGTCGGGGTGCGCGTGTACGGCCATCATCGTCAGCGTTTCTGCCATGATCCCAGACTGCCCGACGAGCCGGCGAATCTCCCAATCGGGGTGGGCCGGGATGAACGCGGACCGGCCCGAACGGCTCTATTGGCATCAAAACGCACCTAATAGCGTGCTGATGGCGGCGAGCACGGCCAGCATGAACGTGATCAGCGCGCCGAAGCCGTGAACCACCGGGATAAGAGGGAGCAGCTTGAGCCGCGGCCGCCGCCGGGCCGGGGACGGGTCGGCGAGCAAGCTGGCGATCATCTCGTCGGTGACAATGTCTTCCCGGGGGGACACTCCGCCCCCTGGGGACACCCCAGACCTCGATGGCCCGGAGCCCCCCGGGAGCCTTCCCCCCAGCCCCCCCTTGCCCCCCTGGCTCTCCTGGGTGCCCACCTCGACGGGGACGACGACGGGGTACGGGGTCCACAGGGTGACGGTGCAGACGCCCAGGGCGATGGCCGCGGTGATCAGCGCCACGCCGAGCCAGGCCAGCGGCTCCCAGTTCGTCTTGACGAAACCGGCCCAGATCACCAGCCCGGTCAGGGCCGCGCTGGCGTGGCCGAACACCACTGCGGGCGGTACGCCGACCCCGGTGGCGCGCTGTCGGCGCAGGCCGCCGCGAGCCACCCAGGTGCGCAGCATGTAGACGCCGATGCTAGCGGTGAGCACCCAGGCGATCAGCGCCGCGACCGCCATCATTGATGGAGCGTACCTGGGCGGGATTCGGCGGCGATAGCCCCGTTTAGCGCTGGTTTTCCGGCGCGTCAGCGAGGGCTTCGGGATGCATCCGGTTGTAGTGCTGGGTCAGCACGGCGCTGGCCTGGCCGGGCCGGTAGGCCAGGGTGCGCCCGCATACCTCGCAGCGCGTTACGGGAAGCCGGGAAACCGTCACCGGGAAGCGGGAAGATTCTGACCTGCTCATTGGGTCACATCATGCCAGATAAACGAGGCGGCTTCACCAGCGGCGGACCGCGGCCGCGGAAATTACCAACGGCAAAATGACCCGGGGCGGCGGCCGGCACTGGACCCAGCTGCGGTCGGCTGAAATCTGCGCGACACGCACCGGATGTCCGGGTCTTGCCGCGGGTCGGCTAACAGACTTGGACCATGATTGACGATCTCGCGGAGCTGGACCTGCCCGGGCAGGAGGCGCCGCGCCTGCCTGGCCTGGGCGGCGTGCGGGACCGGATCGGCATGTGGCGCGCGCTGCTCGACCGGCCGCTCACGTCCTACTACCTCGTGCTGGGCATCACCGTGCTGCTGCTCGTGCTCGGCTTGGTCATGGTGCAGTCCACCGCATCGGTGGCCGACCTGGCCGCGGGGCTCTCGCCGTACTCGGACTCCAAGAAGCAGCTCCTGGGCACCGCCGTCGGGCTGCCGCTGATGTGGGTGGCGGCGCGCTCGTCGCCCCGGCTGTTCCGGGCCTTCGCCTACCCGCTGCTCGCGGTCTCGGTGGTCGGGCTCTGCCTCACGCTCATCCACGGCGTCGGTGTCTCGCAGAACGGCGCGTCGCGGTGGATCAGCCTCGGCGGGCAGCAGGTCCAGCCGTCGGAGATCGCCAAGCTCGCCCTGGCCGTGTGGGGTGCCGACCTGCTGGCCCGCAAGGAGAAGCTGGGCCAGCTGGCCGACTGGCGGCACATTCTCGTGCCGCTCATGCCCGGCGCGGGCGTACTCTGCCTGCTCGTGATGTCGGGTGACGACCTGGGCACCACGTTCATCCTGCTCGTCATCTTCCTCGCGCTGCTGTGGGTCATCGGCACCCCCGGGCGGATCTTCAGCGGTGTGCTGATCCTGATGACCCTGGCCATGCTCCTCATGATCGTCTCGGCGAAGTACCGCTTTGAGCGCCTGGTCGGCTACCTCGAGCCGCAGGGCAGCGCCACCGGCGCCAACATGCAGAGCATCCAGGGCAAGTACGCGGTCGGCTCGGGCGGCTGGTTCGGCGTGGGCCTCGGCGCCAGCGGGGGGAAGTGGGGCTGGGTGCCGGAATCGACCACGGACTTCATCTTCGCCATCATCGGCGAGGAACTCGGGCTAGTCGGCACGCTGTGCGTGACCTTCCTGTACGGCGGGCTGGCCTTCGCCGGGCTCCGGATCGCCCGGCGCGTGCCCGACGTGTTCTGCCGCCTGGGCGCGACCGCCATCACGGCGTGGATCGTCGTCCAGGCAGCGATCAATATCGGCGCGGTGATCGGAGTTTTGCCCATCACCGGCGTTCCGCTGCCGCTCGTCTCGGCCGGCCTGTCATCCTTGCTGGTGACGCTGATCGCGCTCGGAATGCTGATGGCATTCGCCCGGCTGGAGCCAGGCGCCCGTGAGGCTTTGGCCGCACGTGGCCCCGGCTGGCCGCTGCGCGTTCTAAGCTGGCTCGGTCTATCAAAGCGCCGCCAGTCGAAAACGGCACAGTAAACGGCGCCAGCCTAGGGGCACAGTTCAGGGACGTGGCATGAGGGTACTGCTTGCTGGCGGCGGGTCCGCCGGTCACATCGAACCAGCGCTGGCGCTGGCCGACGCCCTGCGTCGGATTGACTCCGGCGCAGAGGTGACCTGCCTGGGCACGGAACGCGGCCTGGAGACCCGGCTGATCCCGCTGCGCGGGTACCCGCTGGAGCTCATCCCGGCCGTGCCGATGCCCAGGTCCGTGACGCCCAAGCTGCTCACGGTGCCCGGCCGGCTGGCCGGCGCGATCAACGCGGCCGCCGCCGCGATCGACCGGACCGGGGCGCAGGTGCTCGTCGGGTTCGGCGGGTACGTGGCCACGCCGGCCTACCTCGCGGCCAGGCGGCGCAAGATCCCGATCGTCGTGCACGAGGCGAACCCTAAGCCGGGGCTGGCCAACCGGCTGGGCGCCAGGTTCACCACGCACGTCTTCACCGGTCATCCGGACACCCAGCTCAGGAACGGCAAGTACCTCGGCATCCCGATCAGGCGCGAGATCGCCGAGCTTGACCGGCTGGGCCTCGGCGACAAGGCGCGCACCCACTTCGGCCTCCGCCCAGACCTGCCGGTGCTGCTGGTGACCGGCGGCTCCCAGGGGGCGCGGTCGCTGAACGCCGCGGTGTTCGGGGCCGCCGAGTGGCTCCGCGACGCAGGCGTCCAGGTGCTGCACATCATCGGCCCGCGCAACGGCCACGACGCTCCGGCCACGTCAACCGGGGTGCCCTACGTGGCCACGAGCTATATCGACCGGATGGATCTCGCGTACGCGGCGGCGGACTTCGCGCTGTGCCGGGCCGGCGCGATGACCTGTGCCGAGCTGACCGCCGTCGGCCTGCCGGCCGCCTACGTGCCGCTCCCCATCGGCAACGGCGAGCAGCGGCTGAACGCGGTGCCGATCGTGCAGCGGGGCGGCGGCATGCTGGTGGCTGACGGCGAGCTGACCCCGGAGTGGATCCGCGACACCCTGCTGCCCGTGCTGGTCAACATCGACCAGGTGGCGGACATGTCAGAGGCGGCCGCCTCGCTCGGGCGCGGCGACGCGGACCGGTGGCTGGCCGAGGCGGTCGTCGAGATCGTGGACGGGAAGAGTGCCGGTGGCGGTCCAGATGCTCAGGAGCCCGATGCTCAGTAGGCTGATGGTGGCGGCTGAGCCGGTGCCCGCCGTCCGGCTCGGCCGGGTGCACTTCACCGGCATCGGCGGGGCGGGCATGTCCGGCATCGCGCGGATCATGCTGGCCCGGGGCATCCCGGTCTCCGGCAGTGACGCCAGGGGATCGGCGCTGCTGGACGAACTGCGGGCGCTAGGCGCCAGCGTGTCCATCGGGCACGCGTCAGGCAACCTCGATAGCCTCGGCCCCGGTGACACGCTGGTGGTGTCGAGTGCCATCCGCGCTGACAACCCGGAACTGACCGAGGCGACCCGGCGCGGGATGCGGGTACTGCACCGGGCGGCGGCGCTGGCCTCGGTCATGGCCGGGCGGCGGGTGATCGCGGTCGCGGGGACGCACGGCAAGACCACCACCACCTCCATGCTCACCACGGTGCTCCGTGAGTGCGGCGCCGCTCCGGGGTACGTCATCGGCGGCATCCTCACCGAGACCGGGCTCGGCGCGGAGGACGGAGCCGGCCTGGACTTCGTCGCCGAGGCGGACGAGAGCGACGGGTCGTTCCTGCTGCTGTCGCCCGACGTCGCGATCATCACCAACGTCGAGGCCGACCACCTGGACAACTACGCGAGCCTGGCGGACATCCAGGCGGCGTTCACCACATTCGGCCAGCGTGTCACCGGCATGGTGCTGACCTGCGCGGACGACCCAGGCGCGGAGGCCGTCGCGGCGCGCCTGGATCCCGCGCGCGTCCGCCGGTACGGCGAGTCACCGCACGCCGACTACCGGCTCGTCGACGTCGCGTCCCGCGGGATGGCGATCAGCTTCACGGTGGCGGCTGACCATGGTCCGTTCGGCGAAATCTTCGCCCAGATGACGGTGGACGTGCCGGGTCATCACAACGCGCTGAACGCCACCGCCGCCTTCGCCGCCGCCGTCGAGCTCGGCTTCGCGCCGCCCCGGGTGGCGGCGGCCATCGCGGGTTACCAGGGCGCGCGGCGCCGGATGGAGCTCAAGGGGGAGGCCCGCGGGGTGCGGGTGCTCGACAGCTACGCGCACCACCCGACCGAACTCGCCGCCGACCTGCGGGCGGCCAGGGACATCGCGGGCGGCGCCGGCCGGGGCCGGGTCATCGCGATCTTCCAGCCGCATCTGTTCAGCCGGACGAGGATCTTCGCGGCCGAGTTCGGCACCGCGCTCGGGCTGGCCGACGAGGCCATCGTGCTCGACGTGTACGCCGCCAGGGAGGACCCGGAACCTGGCGTCACCGGCCAGATCATCGTGGACGCCGTCCCCGGCGGCCACGCCCGGTTCGTGCCCGACCCGGCCCAGGTCGCCGCGGTGATCGACGCGATCGCCGAGCCGGGCGACCTGGTGCTGACCATGGGGGCCGGGGATATCACCGCGCTCGGGCCGCAGCTGGTCGAGACCCTCCGGGGGCCGCGGGAGTGACCGGCCCCAGCGGCATCATCCGGGACGGCGCAGGCGCGCGAACCTCCCATCATGAAGCCGCTGGTGACAGCCTGATTTCTGGTGTTAACGCGGGACCTGGCCGCCGCGTGTGGCGCGCTACCTTCCTCGCCCTCGCGGCGGCGGGCGTCGTCGGGGCCGCGGTCTGGGTCCTGTTCGGCTCGCGGCTGCTGGTGGTCCGTTCGGTCATCGTCACCGGGATCCACCTGGTGCCGAGATCCGAGGTCCTCGCGGTGGCCGGCGTCGAGCCCGGCACGCCGTTGATCCGCGTGAACACCGCCGAGGTCGCCGCGCGGATCGACACCATCAGGCAGGTGCGCAGCGCGCTAGTCAGCAGGTCCTGGCCGGACCGTGTGGTCATCGTGGTGCGCGAGCGGACGGCGGCGCTGGCCCTGACGGCGCCGGGTGGAGGGTACGACCTGGTGGACGCAGACGGCGTGGTCGTGCAGTGGGCCGCCAGCCGTCCCGCGGACCTGCCGCTCTATCCGGCCGCGGCCCCCGTCAGCTCGCTGCGCGGCGATCCGGATCTGGCCGCGACCGCGGCCGTCCTCGGTGAACTGCCGCCCTGGCTGCGGCGTTCGGTGGCCTCGGTCACCGCGCCCGACCCGGATCAGGTGACGTTGCGTCTGGCCGGCGGGATTACGGTGCTCTGGGGCGGCACCGACCGGGCCGGGGCCAAGGCAACCGAGCTCACCGTTCTCATGCGAGCTCACATGCATTATTACGATGTGAGCGCCCAGGGATCTGTGCTGACCAAGTGATGGGCTCCGATGCCCTGGACCCGCCGATCCGCGACACGCTGACCGGTTCTCGCGTGGTTAGTTGACCCAGGTGCCGTCCGACCCTACTGTCCGTATCAATCGTGCGGACGGTAAAAACTCTAAATCTTAACCTGAAGGTGAAACCTGATGGTGACGGAACAGGCCCTGGCGGTGAATTCCGCGTCACCGAAACACGGCGGAGGTTTCCCGAGCCCAGGGCCATGATCGGCGGGAAATTACTCCCGCCGGGATGGCAGCCAGTGAAATGGCAGAGTAAACGAGCGGAAAGGTACCCTCCTCGTGGCAGCACCGCAGAACTATCTGGCGGTTATCAAGGTCGTCGGAATCGGCGGTGGCGGCGTCAACGCCGTCAATCGCATGATCGAAGAGGGGCTCAGGGGCGTCGAGTTCATCGCTATTAATACTGACGCGCAGGCGCTGCTCATGAGCGACGCCGACGTCAAGCTCGACGTCGGCCGCGAGCTCACCAGGGGACTGGGCGCCGGCGCCAATCCCGATGTCGGCAACAAGGCCGCCGAAGATCACCGCGAGGAGATCGAGGAGGTGCTCAAGGGCGCCGACATGGTCTTCGTCACGGCCGGCGAGGGCGGCGGCACCGGCACCGGCGGCGCGCCGGTGGTCGCGAACGTGGCGCGGTCGCTCGGCGCGCTCACCATCGGCGTGGTGACCAGGCCGTTCGGCTTCGAGGGCAAGCGCCGGGTGGTGCAGGCCGAGGTCGGCATCGAGAAGCTGCGCAGCGAGGTCGACACGCTGATCGTCATCCCCAACGACCGGCTGCTGTCCATCTCGGACCGGCACGTGAGCGTCCTGGACGCGTTCAAGGCCGCGGACCAGGTGCTGCTCTCCGGTGTGCAGGGGATCACCGACCTGATCACCACGCCGGGACTGATCAACCTGGACTTCGCCGATGTGAAGTCGGTCATGTCCGGGGCCGGCTCGGCGCTGATGGGCACCGGCTCCTCGCGCGGCGACGACCGCGCGGTCGCGGCGGCCGAGATGGCTATCTCGAGCCCGCTCCTCGAGGCGAGCATCGACGGCGCGCACGGCGTGCTCCTGTCCATCCAGGGCGGTTCGGACCTCGGCCTGTTCGAGATCAACGAGGCCGCTCAGCTGGTCGCCAACTCGGCGGCCGTCGACGCGAACATCATCTTCGGCGCGGTCATCGACGACGCCCTCGGCGACGAGGTCCGGGTGACGGTCATCGCGGCCGGCCTGGACGAGAACCGGAACGGACGGGGTGCCGGCAGCGCGGGCGCCGCCGATTCCGGCGGTTCCTCCTTCAGCAGCAACGGCTCGAGCGGCGCGGCGTTCGGCGCGCCTGCGTCGGGCACCAGCGCGGGCAGTTTCACCCGCACCGACCCGAAGACCGACCCTGCCTCGGCTCCGGAGTCCGCACCCCGTCCCGGGCCTGCCGCCCCGGAACCGGGCTGGGCCGAGGCTGGCCAGGCCGGCCGCGACGGGTTCAGCGTCGGCCAGGCCACGGCCGCCTACAGCCACAACGGAGCCTCCCCGGCCGCCGCGCCCGACACCGGGCTCGCGTCGGTCTCCGGGGCCGCCCCAGGCTCTATTCTCTCCGCGCCAGTCCCGGACGACGGGCTCGCGACGCCAGCCGACCTTCCCGCCGAGGCCAGCCACGCCGGATCGCCCGCCCCAGCGCCCGCGCCTGCCTCCGCCCCGGCCGCGGTCAGCGCGGCGGCCCACGAGATGCCCAGGCACGAACCGGGCCGGCCGGAGCGGGTCGCCATGGCCCAGGACGCCGCTGACTCCTCTTCCTACCGCCCGGCCCACGCCGAGGCGGCGAAGACCTTCGACGTCGCCACCACGCGCCGCCGCCCCGTCGTCTTCGAAGAAGACGACGACCTGGATGTTCCTGACTTCCTCAAGTGACCGACCGTAGCCGGCGGGAAGAACTCGCCCTGCGGCTGGCCGAAGTCCGGTGCCGCATGGCTAAGGCCTGCGAGGCGGCCGGGAGGGACGTCAGCGAGCTGACGCTGATCGCGGTGACCAAGACCAGGCCCGCGTCCGACGTGCGGCTGTTGAGCGAGCTCGGCATAGCCGACGTGGGGGAGAACCGCGACGCCGAGGCCGCGCCGAAGGCCGCCCAATGCGCCGACCTGGCCTCAAAAGGCCTCACCTGGCATTTCATCGGGCAACTGCAGACGAACAAATGCGCCAGCGTGGTGCGCTACGCCAGCGTCGTGCACTCGGTAGACCGGCTGCGGCTGATCCGCGCGCTGGGGCGGGCCGCACGGGGAGCCGGACGGGTGATCGAGTGCCTGGTGGAGGTCAGCCTGGACGGCGATCCGGCCCGCGGCGGGGCGGTGCCCGACCAGGTTCCGGCCCTGGCCGAGGCGCTGGCCGCCGAGGAGGGGCTGACCCTCGGCGGTGTGATGGCCATCGCCCCGCTCACCATGGAGCCCGCCGACGCGTTCGCGCGGCTGCTCGTCAGCGCGGCGGCCGTGCGCGCGGTCAGGCCGGCCGCCACGGTGATCTCGGCCGGCATGAGCGGCGATCTCGAGGCCGCCGTCGAAGCCGGCGCGACACACCTGCGAATCGGTACGGCGTTGCTCGGCGATCGCGGGCCCCGCGTCAGGTAATGTCCCACGCGTGAGGCCGGAACGGCTGGCGGAAACGGGTACAGGCTGGGAGGACTGAAGGATGGCCAGTGCCATGCGGAAAATGGCGGTCTACCTCGGCCTCGTGGAGGACGACCACCGTTACCAGGACAAGTACGACTCCTACGGTGAGTACGAGGACTACGACGACCAGGCGGACCCGGCTGAGCCGGCTGAGGAGGCCGACCCGCGCGGGGTGAAGCGGGACGCAGAGGTGGCTGGTGGCTATGTCGGCTACCAGGCCGCCGACTGGCGCACCGAGCACGTATCCCAGACGACCGATCTCGCACGTATTACGACACTGCATCCTCGCACTTACAATGAAGCGCGTACTATTGGGGAACACTTCCGCGAAGGCACTCCGGTGATCATGAACCTGACCGAGATGGTCGACAGCGACGCAAAACGTCTCGTCGACTTCGCGGCGGGCCTGATCTTCGGCCTACGCGGGAGCATTGAACGTGTGACGAACAAGGTCTTCCTGCTGTCCCCTGCGAACGTCGAGGTGACTGCGGAGGACAAGGCTCGCATAGCAGAGCGCGGCTTCTTCAACCAGAGCTAGCCAGCAAGCAGTGGTGACGTGACGCTGATCAGTAACCAGGCCGGGACAGCCGGCACCAAGGGCAGGGTGGATTTGTGCAGTACCTGAGGGAAGTCCTCACTTATGTGCTGACGATCTACCTGGTGGTCCTGATCGGCAGGATGATCTTCAGCTGGGTACAGGTTTTCGCCCGCGACTGGCGTCCGTCAGGCATACTGTTGGTGATCGCCGAGGGTATCTTCACGGTTACAGATCCGCCCCTGAAATTCCTGCGCCGCTTCATCCCGACCCTCCGGCTCGGCATGGTGGCCATGGACCTCAGCTTCATGGTTCTGTTCATCGTGATTCTGATCCTGCTTGAAGTGGTCGTGCCGCGCCTTTGATTCCGGTACCGTCGTGTGGAACACGGTCCAAGTGCGCCGAGGAGACGAGATGCCGCTGACGCCCGCGGATGTGCGGAACAAGCAGTTCAGTACGACCAGGCTCAGGCCCGGCTACGACGAGGAAGAGGTTGACGCCTTCCTTGACGAGGTCGAGGCCGAGCTCGACCGGCTGATCCAGGAGAACGAAGAGCTCCGGGCCAAGCTGGCGGAAGTCCTGCGCGGTGGTAAGTCAGCGGTACCCGCGTTGAGTTCTCCGCTGTCGGACCCGAAGCCGGACATGATGGCGCCCGAGCGCATGGAGCCGGAGCGCAGGCAGCCTGAGCCGGTCATGATGGGCGGGATGCCGCACATCGAGGACAACATGGACACGGCCGCGCGCGTGCTCTCGCTCGCGCAGCAGACGGCCGATCAGGCCATCGCGGACGCCCGCCGGGAGGCCGACGAGACCCTGGGCCGCGCCCGCCGCGAGGCGGACGAGGTGCTCACCAAGGCCAGGCGCCAGGCGGAGCAGATCACCGGCGACGCGCGGGCCCGGGCGGAAAGCCTGGAGCGCGACGCGCAGGAGCGGCACCGTCAGGCCATGGGTTCGCTGGTCCAGACCCGCGAAGAGCTCGAGCGCAGGGTCGACGACCTGCGCGCGTTCGAGCGCGAGTACCGGAGCAGGCTGAAGGCCTACCTGGAAGGCCAGCTGCGGGACCTGGAGGCAGGTGTCGCTGACAGCGGAACCTTCCCCACCATGGGGTCCGGGACGCAGCAGTCGATGCCGCCCGCGCTCGCGCCGAGCGGCGCACGTAGCGGCGGTCCCGGCACGGGTCAGTACGGCGTCCCCGAGGTTGTGCAGCACTCCGGTGGCTTCCGCACGAGTGACGGAGCGCCCTCGCGCGAGCGCCGGTAGGCCGTAAGGAACCTGAGCGGGGACCGCTGGGAGAACGCATGTGATTCGCTTCAGTGCGTTTCTCGTTGTCGTCGCGGTCGGACTGCTAGTCGCCGGTGTGGTCACGAGCAAGCTGTTGCTCGTCTACATCGCGATTGGCGTGAGTGGCGTGGCCCTGCTGGCGCTGGGCGTAGGTGCCGCCGTCAACTGGCGTGAGCTAACCGGCAAACCCAAGACGGCCGCGGCTGAGACCAGCGCGCAGGGGCCCGCCCCGCAGGCAGAGGTGCCCGCCCCGGCTCCGCAGGCAGAGGTGCCCGCCCCGGCTCCGCAGGCTCCAGCCCCGCAGGTCGTCCCCTCCCTGGCGGCCTCGCAGCCGAAGCCTGCCGCTACGGTGGCCGCCGGGGCAGCTCCCGCCGGGTCCGGCTGGTCCGCCACCGCTCCGTCCGGTCCCTCCCGGGCCGGTTACCTGCCCACCGAGCAGTCGCTAAGAGCCCAGCCCCCTTGGGCCACCCCGTCCCCGTTCCAGCCCGCTGCTGCCCAGCCAGCCTCAGCTCAGCCTGCTGCGGCGCAGGCCCCAGCCGCAGCCTGGGGGAGCGGTACTGCCTCACCGGGCTCACCGGGCTCACCGGGCGGTTTGCCCGAGTCCCGCCTAGCCACCCAGCCGCCCGGCTCGCGTCCTGCCGATGCCCAGCGTTTCCCGGCCGCGTTCACGCGGCCCCAGGCACCCGCACCTCCCGCGCCTCCCCAGCCCGCCGAACCCCCGCTGGCCGCGGAGCGCAAGCAGCCGCCACCCACCCCGCCGTCCGCCGCCGAAGAGCCGTCCGCCGCCGAAAACCAGCCGTCGGAGAAGGATCAGCCACCCGCCAAGGGCCAGGACGCCGCGGACCAGCCGTCCTCTCAGGACCAGCCGCCCGCTAATCGCCAGGACGCCGCCGAACCCGCTGGCGCTGCCTCCGCCGTCGCAGAAGCCCCGGAGAGCCCGCAGGCCAGCCAGCCCGAGCCAGCCGGCCAGCCCGAGCCAGCTAGCCAGGCCGAACAGCCTGACCAGGCCAAGCCCGCCGCCGAGCCCGAGCCCGTCGGCCCCGACCCCAACCTAGAAGTCACCGTGGTCCCCGGTGTCCCCAGGTATCACAACGCCTCGTGCATCCTCATCCGCTTCATGGGCGAGAACGACTTGGAGAAGATGACCCTCGGTGCCGCCCGGGAAGCCGGCTGCACCCCTTGCCGCGCCTGTCTCCCGGACCAGCCGGATAAGGCTCCCGAGTAATCGTGCCCCTAGGCGCGCTTGAGCCAGAACCGCAGGCCGAGCTCAGGCTCCGCGTGCTCCGGCGCGTCACCGGTCGCCACGTCAGGCCCATACTCGGCGGCCAGCACCTCGCCGGCGATCAGCGGAGCGTGCTCGGTCAGCGCCGCCGCCAGGTCCTCCTCGCTCGCCGACCAGCGCAGCGCGATCCGGTCGGTGACATCGAGGCCGTCGGCCTTCCTGGCCTCCTGGACGAGCCTGATGACCTCGCGCGCGAGCCCTTCGCGCCGCAGTTCCGGGGTGACGGTGGTGTCGATCGCCACGGTTTCGCCCGCGTCGGTGGCCACCGTCCAGCCCGCCCGCGGCGTCTGGGTCACGATCACGTCGTCCGAGCCGACCGGCACGGCTTCCTGGGAAAGTCCACCGACCGTCACCGGTACCGTGCCGCCCGCTAGCACTGTGGTGGCGATGTCCGCGGCCGGGACGGCGGCGATGGCGGCGGCCACCGCGGGCGTCCTGGCCCCGAACCGCCGGCCGAGGGTGCGGAAGTTCGGCTTGACCGCGTAGTCGACAAGCTCCCCGGCCTCGAGCCCCAATTCGGAGAGCTCGGAAACGTTCAGCTCCGCGGCGACCAGCGACCGCAGTTCGGCCGGCAGGTGATCGAAGCCGGCCGCTCCGATCAGCGCCCGGCGCAGCGGCTGCCTAGTGCGGACCGAAGCTCCCGACCGCGCCGACCGCCCCAGCTCGACCAGTCGCCTGGCCAGTGCCATCTGCGCGGAAAGCTCTGCGTCGATCAGCGAGAGATCGGCCGCGGGCCACGACGCCAGGTGCACGGACTCCGGCGCCCCGGCGGGCCGCAGGACGCCCCAGAGGTAGTCCGTCACGAACGGCACGAAGGGCGCCATCAGCAGGGTCAGCGTGGTCACGCACTCCTGCAGCGTGGCGAACGCCGAAGCGCCCGCCGCAGCGCCAGGCCCGTCCCAGAACCGCCGCCGCGACCGGCGCACATACCAGTTGGACAGGTCATCGATGAGTGCCGCGAGCCGCCGGCCGGCGGCCGCCGTGTCAAAGGCCTCGAGCGACGCCGTGACATCCCGGACCACCGCGTGCAACTCGCTGAGCACCCACCGGTCGATCAGCGGCCGGTCCGCGACGGGCGGCGCGGAGGCGAGGTCCGCGGCCGTCCAGCCGCCCGCGTTCGCGTACAAGACCAGGAACGACGCCGTGTTCCAGTAGGTGAGCAGGACCTTCCTGACGATCTCGGCGAGCACGTCGTGTCCCACCCGCCGCGCGCCCCACGGCGAGCCGGAGGCCGCGAAGAACCAGCGCAGCGCGTCGGCGCCGTGCGCGTCCATCAGCGGCAGCGGCTCGAGCACATTGCCCAGGTGCTTGCTCATCTTGCGGCCGGTCTCGTCCACGAGCAGGCCCACGCACACGACGTTCTCGTACGCCGAACGGCCGAACACCATCGTCCCCACGGCCATCAGCGAGTAGAACCAGCCCCGGGTCTGGTCCAGCGCCTCGCAGATGAACTGCGCCGGATACGACGCCCGGAACTCCTCCGCGTTGCGCAGCGGCGCGCCGTGCTGCGCGAACGGCATCGCGCCCGAGTCGTACCAGACGTCGATCACCTCGGGTACCCGCTGTGCCAGGGCCCCGCACTGCGGGCAGTCGAATGTGATCCCGTCCACGAACGGCCGGTGCGGGTCGAGCCCGGTCAGGTCCCGCCCGGCCAGCTCGGACAGTTCGGCCAGCGAGCCGACGCAGGTCAGATGGGACTCCGAGCACACCCACAGCGGCAGCGGCGTGCCCCAGTACCTGGTCCGGGATAGCGCCCAGTCCACGTTTTTCCGCAGCCACTCACCGTAGCGGCCGTGCTTGACCGTCGCCGGGTACCAGTTCGTCCGCTCGTTCTCGGCCAGCAGCTTGTCCTTGATCGCGGTGGTCCTGATGAACCACGAGGGCACCGCGTAGTAGAGCAGCAAGGTGCCGCACCGCCAGCAGTGCGGGTAGCTATGCACGTGCCGCTCGGACCGGAACAGCAGGCCGCGGTCGCGGAGATCGCCGATCAGCCGCGGGTCGGCGTCCTTGAAGAACATCCCGCCGACCAGCGGCACGTCGTCCTCGAAGTGCCCGTCGGGCCGGATCGGGTTGACCACGGGCAGGCCGTACGCCCGCGACGCCTCCATGTCGTCGGCGCCGAACGCCGGCGCCAGGTGGACGAGCCCGGTGCCATCCTCCGTAGTCACGAATGACCCTGGAACCACGATATGAGCGTCAGGGATTTTGATGATGCCGAACGGAGGCTGGTAACTCGCCCCGACCAATGCTTGCCCGCGGAACCGGGCGGCGACATGCCAGCCATCGCCGAGCACCCGGGCGAACAGGTCGCCGGCGACCACCACCCGGTCGCCATCGGTGGACCGGCGCGCCACCACGTAGGTGGCGTCCGGGTGCACCGCCACCGCCGTGTTGGAGACCAACGTCCACGGCGTGGTCGTCCAGACGAGCAGGTCGGCGCCCTCGAGTTCGCGCGGCGCCCCGCCCACGTCTTCCTTGCACGGGGGGCTCCCGCCCTCCGTTCCCCCTGGCCCATCCCCCTTCACTGGCAGCGTGCGCAGCCGGAACCTGACCGTGACGGCCGGGTCGGATACGGTCTGGTAGACACCCGGCTGGCCCATCTCGTGGTCGGACAGCGGGGTGCCGCAGCGCGGGCAGTACGGGCTGATCCGGTGGTCGCGGACCAGCAGCCCGCGGGCGTAGATGTTCTTGAGCGACCACCAGACCGACTCGATGTAGCTCGGGTCCATGGTCCGGTAGGCGTTGTCCGTGTCCGCCCAGTAACCCATTCGCCGCGACATCTCCAGCCACGCGTCGACGTGCCTGAGCACCGACTCGCGGCAGCGCGCGTTGAACTCGGCGACCCCGTACGCCTCGATGTCCCGCTTGCCGGTCAGGCCGAGTTCCTTCTCCACCGCGACTTCGACCGGCAGCCCGTGGCAATCCCAGCCGCCCTTGCGCGGGACGTGAAACCCCTGCATGGTCTTGAACCTGGGGAACAGGTCCTTGAAGGTGCGCGCCTCCACGTGATGGGCGCCGGGCATCCCGTTAGCGGTGGGCGGTCCCTCGTAGAAGATCCAGGCGGGCCCGCCCGCGGTCTGCTTCAGTGACCGCTCGAAGATCCCGGCGTCCTGCCAGCGGGTGAGTACCTCATGCTCGAGCGCGGGCAGGTCAACCTGCGCGGGGAGCGGCTGGAATCCCTGCACCGGCCCAGCGTAGCTGAAGCCCGGATAGGCTTCTCATCGTGAACGCCAGGCGGAATGCGAATCGTGCAGCCAGCCGATAGGCAAGCAGCGCCAGGAACGCCGCTGAACGGCCAGGTCTCCGCGCCGCCCGCGCGGCCGCGCCGGGTCGCGCTGCTACTCGCGGTGGCCGTGTTCGTCATCGCGGCCGACGTCGTATCCAAGGCCATCGTGGTGGCCAGGATGCCGGATCATGCGCCGATCCGGCTGCTCGGCGGACTGCTGACGATCACGCTGACCCGCAACGGCGGGGCCGCGTTCAGCATCGGCACGTCGATGACGATCGTGTTCACGGCCATCGCCCTCGGCGTGATCGTCTACATCCTGCGCGCCGCCAGGAACCTGCGCAGCATCGGCTGGGCCATCGCGCTCGGCCTGCTGCTCGGCGGGGCCACCGGCAACCTGCTCGACCGGATCTTCCGCGCGCCGGGGTTGTTCCAGGGCCACGTAGTCGACTGGATCGAGCTGCCGCACTGGCCGGTCTTCAATCTGGCCGATTCCGCCATCGTCTGTGCCGGCGTGCTGGTCGTCCTGCTCGCGTTGCGCGGGATCCGGCTGGACGGGACCACGGTCGCCCAGGAACACATATGACGGCTCCGGGTGAGCGTCAGGTCGCGGTGCCCGACGGCCTAGACGGCGAGCGGCTCGATGCCGCGCTGGCCAGGATGTTCGGGCTGTCCCGGTCGCGTGCCGCGGAGCTGATCGGTGACGGCATGGTCCTCATCGACGGACGGACCGCGTCGAAGTCGGATCGCGTGCTGGCCGGGGATCCGCTTCAGGTCACGCTGCCGCAGCCGCGTCCGGCCGAACCCCCGCGGCCGGTCGAAGGCCTGATCGTGCTCTACGAGGACGACGACATCGTGGTGGTGGACAAGCCCCGCGGCGTCGCCGCCCACCCGACCCCCGGCTGGTCGGGGCCGACCGTCACCGGCGGGCTGATCGCGGCCGGGCACACGGTGGCGACCAGCGGAGCCGCCGAACGCCAGGGCGTCGTGCACCGGCTGGACGCGAACACCACCGGCGTCATGGTGGTGGCCAAGAGCGAGCGGGCCTACAGCGCGCTCAAGCGGGCCTTCCGCGAGCGCACCGTGGACAAGCGCTACCACGCGCTGGTGCAGGGGCACCCCGATCCGCTGCGCGGCACGGTGGACGCGCCGATCGGCAGGCACCCGTCCGGCGACGGCAGGTTCGCGGTGGTCAGCGACGGCCGCCCGAGCGTCACCCACTACGACACGCTGGAGGCCTTCCGGGCCGCCAGCCTGGTCTCGGTGCACCTGGAAACCGGCCGGACGCATCAGATCCGCGTGCACATGGCCGCCCTCAGGCATCCGTGCGTGGGCGACCTGCTCTACGGCGCCGACCCGGTACTGGCCGCCAGGCTCGGCCTGACGCGCCAGTGGCTGCACGCGGTCAGCCTGACGTTCGCGCATCCCGCCGACGGCCGCGAGGTCACCTTCACCAGTGACTACCCCCCTGACCTGGCCCGCGCCCTGGACATCCTGCGAGCCGAAAGCTGACCCATATGGAGATCGCCGAGCACGTTGACATGCTGCGCCGCCAGGGCGAACTGCTGGCCGATGCGGCCGAACGGGCCGGGCTCGACGCGGCCGTGCCGCCGTGCCCGCCCTGGCAGGTCAAGGACCTGCTGCGGCACACCGGGTACATCCACCGCTGGGCTACCAGGCACGTCACCGAATGCCCTGATCACGTCCTGGACGGGCCGCCAGAAGAGGAGATACTGCGCGGCGGCGCGCCCGACCCCGAACTGCTCGGCTGGTTCCGCGCGGGCCATGCCGCGCTGGTCGAGACCCTGACCGCGGCCGATCCCGCCCTGGAGTGCGCGACCTTCATGCCGGCCCCGTCCGCGCTGGCGTTCTGGGCACGGCGCCAGGCCCACGAGACCGCGATCCACCGGGCCGACGCGGAGAGCGCAGCCGGCACGACGCCCGAGTACCCGGCGGAGTTCGCCGCCGACGGCATCGACGAGCTGATCACGGGTTTCGGCCGGCGGCGTAAGTACCAGCCAGCCGTCGACCCCGGCAGCGACGGCGGCCAGCTACGTGTGGTGGCTGCGGATACCGGCGACGCCTGGTCCGTCGAGGCGCGCGAGGGCCGCCTGCAGCCGCGTCGCGACCCCAAAGCTAACGCGGCGGACGGCGCCGGGTGCACGGTGAGCGGCTCCGCGTCCGGCGTCTACCTGTACCTGTGGAACCGCCTCGACGCCGGGCGGGCACAGGTCACCGTCACCGGAGATGAAGGCGTGCTCAGAGGCTGGCAAGCCAGCGTCCGGGTCCGCTGGAGCTGACCAGGCGTCGCTTAGGATTGTCAGACCCTGGTGTTATCGTCAAATACATGTTCGATATATGGGAGCCGGGCTGTGTTCCCGCCGAGCCTTGCCCTGCCCCCCCGACGGAGCACATCCGTGAGCACACCGCCGCCTGACCACCGGCCGCGCGACCCGAGCGATCCGGCCGGCGTGCCAGACCGGCAGCGGTGCCCTCGCTCCGCTAAGGTAATGAGCACCGGTTGATGACTACGCATGCTGTCCAGCTGAGATCCGCAGGGCTGCGTGCGCTGTCCAGTATGCCCTGAGGAGGCGGATCGTCATGGCACCCTCCGGTGCGCCGTTCGCTCACCTGCACGTGCACACCGAGTACTCCATGCTGGACGGTGCCGCCCGGCTGAAGGACCTGTTCGCGGAGGTCAAGAACCAGGGCATGACGCATGTGGCGATGACCGACCACGGCAACATGTTCGGCGCCGCGGAGTTCCACCGGCTCGCGAAGGAAGCGGGCATCACCCCGGTGATCGGGATCGAGGCTTATGTCGCACCCGAAGCCCGGAACAACCTCAACCGGATCTTGTGGGGCCAGCCGCACCAGAAGAAGGACGACATCTCCGCGGGCGGCGCCTACCTGCACAAGACGATCTGGGCGCAGAACAAGCAGGGCCTGCACAACCTGTTCAAGCTGTCCTCCCGCTCCTATGCCGAGGGCTGGCTGGTCAAGTGGCCGCGGATGGACAAGGAGATCATCGCCGAGCATTCCGCCGGGCTGATGGCCTCCACCGGCTGCCCGTCCGGCGAGCTCCAGACCAGGCTCCGCCTCGGCCAGTTCGATGAGGCCCTGGCGGCCACGGCTGAGTGGCGGGACATCTTCGGCAAGGAGAATTACTTCCTTGAGCTGATGGAGCACGATCTCGACATCGAGCGCCGGGTCCGCGACGGGCTGCTCGAGATCGGCAGGAAGCTCGGCATCCCCCCGGTCGTCACCAACGACTCGCACTACACCCGCGAGAGCGACGCCGAGAGCCACGACCTGCTGCTGTGCATCCAGACCGGCAAGACGCTGGCGGACGCGGACCGGTTCCGGCTCGAGGGCGGCGGCTACTACATCAAGTCGGCCGCGGATATGTACCGCCTGAACGGCAGCGACATCTGGCAGGAAGGGTGCAGGAACAGCCAGCTGCTGATCGCGGACCGGGTGGACGCGAGCGGCATGTTCGAGTTCATCAACCTCATGCCGAGGTTCCCCATCCCGGACGGCTACGCGTCCGAGGACGAGCTGTTCCGTGCCGAGGTGTGGAAGGGCATGGACAGGCGCTACCCGGACGGCTACGACGAGCAGCGCCGTCATCAGGCCGAATACGAGATCCAGGTCATCAGCCAGATGGGCTTCCCCGCCTACTTCCTCGTGGTGGCGGACTTCATCATGTGGGCGAAGAACAACGGCGTGGCGGTCGGCCCGGGCCGCGGCTCCGCGGCAGGCTCGATCGTCGCCTACGCGCTGGGCATCACCGACCTGGACCCGCTCGTCCACGGCCTGATCTTCGAGCGCTTCCTCAATCCCGAGCGCGTATCCATGCCCGACATCGACATCGACTTCGACGAACGTGGCCGGGCCGACGTGATCAGGTACGTGACCCAGAAATGGGGCTCGGACAAGGTCGCGCAGATCGTCACCTACGGCACGATCAAGGCCAAGGCCGCGATCAAGGACGCCTGCCGGGTGCTCGGCTTCCCGTACGCGCTGGGCGACCGGATCACCAAGACGTACCCGCCCGCCGTGCTGGGCAAGGACATGCCGCTGTCCGGGGTGTTGGACGAGGCTCACCCCCGGTACAAGGAGGCCACCGAGATCCGCGCCCTTTACGAAGCGGAGGCGGAGGTCAAGCAGGTCATCGACAAGGCGCGCGGCATCGAGGGGCTGATCCGGCAGCCGGGGGTGCACGCGGCCGGCGTGATTATGTCCGCGGAGCCGCTGACCGACCACATCCCGGTGTGGACCAGGCATGCCGACGGCGCCGTCATCACGCAGTTCGACTACCCGACCTGCGAGGGCCTCGGGCTGCTCAAGATGGACTTCCTGGGCCTGCGCAACCTGACGATCATGGCCGACGCGGTCGCCCTGATCAAGAGCAACCAGGGCACCGAGATCGACCTGCTCGGCATGCCGCTCGATGACAAGCTCACGTACGAGCTGCTCGGCCGGGGCGACACGCTCGGCGTCTTCCAGTTCGACGGCGGCCCGATGCGCGCCCTGCTGCGGCTGATGAAGCCGGACAACTTCGAGGACATCTCCGCGGTCGGCGCCCTGTACCGGCCGGGCCCGATGGGCGTGAACTCGCACACCAACTACGCGCTGCGCAAGAACGGGCAGCAGGAGATCACGCCGATCCACCCCGAGCTCGAGGAGCCGCTGCGCGAGGTGCTCGAGCCGACCTATGGCCTGATCGTCTACCAGGAGCAGGTGCAGAAGGCCGCCCAGATCCTCGCCGGCTACACGCTCGGCCAAGCGGACCTGCTCCGCCGGGCCATGGGCAAGAAGAAGAAAGAGATCCTGGACAAGGAGTTCGTCCCGTTCCACCAGGGCTGCCGGGAGCGCGGTTACTCGGACAAGGCGATCCAGGCCGTCTGGGATGTCCTGGTGCCGTTCGCGGGCTACGCGTTCAACAAGGCGCACTCGGCCGCGTACGGCCTCGTGTCGTACTGGACCGCCTACCTGAAGGCGAATTATCCCGCCGAGTACATGGCCGCGCTGCTCACCTCGGTGGGCGACGACAAGGACAAGTCAGCGCTGTACCTCAGCGAGTGCCGCCGGATGGGCATCAAGGTGCTGCCGCCTGACGTCAACGAGTCGGTGGCGACGTTCGCGCCGGTCGGGAGGGACATCAGGTTCGGCCTGGCGGCGATCCGCAACGTAGGCACCAACGTGGTCGAGGCGATCATCGCGGCGCGCAAGTCCAAGGGCGAGTTCACTGGCTTCACGGACTTCCTGCGCAAGGTGCCCCTGGTGGTGTGCAACAAGCGGGTGATCGAGTCGCTGGTCAAGGCGGGCGCGTTCGACTCGTTCGGGGACCCGCGCAAGGGCCTGGTGCTCGTGCACGAGCAGGCCGTGGACGCCGTGATCGACATCAAGCGCAACGAGGCGATCGGGCAGGACTCGCTGTTCGGCGGCGACGCCGAGGCGGAGGCCGTCTTCGACGTGCCCGTCCCGGCGGGGGAGTGGGACAAGCCCACCCTGCTGAACTTCGAGCGCGAGATGCTCGGGCTGTACGTCTCCGACCATCCGCTCTTCGGCGTCGAGCACATCATCGCCCGGGAAAGCGACTGCTCGCTCGCCGACCTGATGGCGGACGAAGCCGAACCGCGGCCGCGTAGCGGCGACCGGTCAGACGCGCAGATCGTCAAGGTCGGCGGCATCTTGTCCGGGGTGCAGCGCAAGGTGACCAAACAGGGCAACCAGTGGGCCGCGGCCATGCTCGAGGATCTGGGCGGGGCCATCGAGGTGCTGTTCTTCCCGCAGACCTACCAGCTCTACGCCACCTCGATCGCCGAGGACGCGGTGGTGGTCGTGAAGGGCAAGGTGGACCGCCGGGACGACGTCCCCAAGCTCATCGCCATGGACCTGACCATCCCGGACCTGTCCGTAGATGACTCAGGTCCCTTCGTGGTGTCGATGCCGGTGGCCCGGTGCGTGCCGCCGGTGGTGGAGCGTCTCCGGGAGGTGCTGGTCACCCACCCCGGCCCGACCGAGGTGCACCTCAAGCTCCGCGGCCACGAGCGCACGACGGTGGTCCGGCTCGATGACAAGCTCCGAGTAGCCACCTCGCCCGCCTTGATCGGCGACCTGAAGCAGCTACTCGGTCCCGCCTGCGTCAGCTAGCCGTGCTAAGCGAGGTTGTCAGGCCCCGGTGAGATTGCGCCTGATGGCGGCATCACCACGTTTCCCTGGCCGGCGGAGGAGATCGGGCCGGCCATATCCAGGATCGCCATGGCGGCGGACGAGGCCGGCGTGGACAGCCTGTGGGTCATGGACCACTTCTTCCAGATCCGGCTGAGCGGGCTGCCGCCGGAGTCGCCCATGC
>JBKQQQ010000926.1:0-2924 GCA_052144275.1 Streptosporangiaceae bacterium | reverse complement strand
GCCGGAAGCTGTGGTCACGGGTGCTGATCGCGGGCGCTGTCATTGTTGTTGCCGTGGTGGCCTGGGTCGGCGTGCAGCTGTTGCGCCCGGTCCCCCCGATGACCCTGGCGGCCTCGGTGACGACCATGCGGGTCCTGCCCGGGGTCGCGCCCCGCCCCAACTGGCCCGCCGGGGCGGAGGCGGCCGTCGGTCTGCCCGGTACCGGCCTGCTCGGCACCCACGGGGGCAGCCAGCCGGTGCCCATCGCGAGCCTGGCCAAGATCATGACCACGTACCTGGTGCTGAGCGGCCATCCGCTGCCCGCGGGCGGGTCCGGTCCGGCGATCACCGTGACTGCGGCCGACGCCTCGGCCTACGCTAGCGACCAGCGGCAGGGCCAATCGGTCGTCCGGGTGACACCTGGGGAGAAGCTGACCGAGCGTCAGGCGCTGGAGGCGGTGCTCATCCCCTCCGGCAACAACATCGCCTGGATGCTGGCCCGCTGGGACGCCGGCTCAGAAGGGGCGTTCGTGGCGAAGATGAACGCCCGGGCGCGCTCGCTCGAGCTGCGCAGGACGCGGTACACCGACGCCAGCGGGACAGACCCGGCCACTGTCAGCACGGCCAGCGACCAGTTCCGGCTCACCCTGCGCGCGCTGCAGATCCCGGCCTTCCGCCAGATCGTGGCCATGCCGCAGGTCACGCTGCCGGTCGCCGGCGTGGCCTACAACGTCAATGCCGGCCTCGGGCACGACGGGATCGTGGGCGTCAAGACCGGCTCAACCTCGGCCGCGGGCGGGTGCCTGGCCTTCGCCGCCATCAGGACGGTCGCCGGCGGCCAGGTCACGATCGTCGGCGTCGTGCTCGGCGTGCCCGCAACCCCCGCCCAGCCCAGCGAGCTGGGCGGCGTGATCACCGCCGCCGAGAACCTTCTCGCCAGCGTCGGCGGGGACCTGGAGCACGCCGAGGTCATCAGCCCCGGCGCCGTCCTGGGGACGGTGTCCAGCGTGTGGACCGCCGGGCCCGCCGCGGTCGCGGCCGCCGGGGTCGCGGTGACCGGCTGGCCCGGCACCCCGGTCACCGTCACGGTGACACCCCCGCCCGCTCGCGTACGCGATCAGCCAGGGCCAGCCCGTCGCCCAGGCCACCGTCACGATCGGCAGCGAGGTCAGCCACATCACCCTTTACGCCAGCCAGGCCGCGCCGGCACCGTCGGTACGCTGGCTCCTCACCCGGTTGTGACCGGGTCTGGCGCGGCGGCACGTCCCCGGGCGCGGCTCACCGGGATGGTGCCGGGCATCCCGCTGGCGAATGGGAGCAGAAACCGGGACCCACACCGATCCCAAGCCGTCGCCCGCGGCCCCCGGTGAACGACTCCCGCGCCAGGACCGCTGACATAGTTAACGCCGAACCTTCCCCGATCAGCGCGACGACAGCATCGGCACGCAGGCCCGCCACCCTTGCCGGGTGCCCAGGACGGCTGGACGAGGGCCACCGCCCTGGCGGCCGCGTTCGTCATCGCTAGCGATCAACACCCCGGCGGGATTCTCCGCAGCGGTCCTGTGCCGCCCGTCAGCGCGCAGAACGCCCAGATCTGGGCGGCCACCGTCGGACCGGTACCGAACCCGTCTCCGCCCATAACGGCTCGGCGCGCGTTCTCCCTGACCTTCCTCATCACTCAGCGTGATGCTGTTGATCGACATCGTCCGGGGCAGGCCTTCGGACCAGTCCAGCGCGACTGGTCTGCTGGAGATCGCCGTTGGGCGCCGGGGGCGCGGCGCGGGCGGCCATTACCAGGAGGGCGCCTGGAGGGCGCCAGCCGATGGGAACGCGCCCTGGTGCGCAGGTCCCCTCGCTCAACCGCTACCGGCGCCTCTCCGGTACCAGCACCTGCTGGAGGGCGTCGAAGTCCTCGACGCATTTGCCCGCGCCGAGCACGACCGATTCCAGCGGATTGTCGGCCAGCTGGATCGGCATCCCTGTCTCTTCGCGCAGCCGCTCATCGAGGCCGCGCAACAGCGCACCACCGCCGGTGAGCGCGATACCGCGGTCCATGACGTCGCCGGCAAGCTCGGGCGGGCACTTGTCGAGCGTGGTCTTGACGATGTCCACGATGGTGCTGACGGGTCCCTGGATCGCGTGCCGGACCTCCTCGGCAGAGATCACGATGGTCTTCGGCAGGCCGCTGACCAGGTCGCGGCCGCGGATCTCGGCGTGCGGTTCATCCGGCGACGGGCAGGCCGACCCGATCGCCATCTTGATCTCCTCGGCGGTCCGTTCGCCCAGCATGAGCGAGTGCTCCTTCTTGGCGAACGCGATGATCGCCTGGTCCATTTCGTCGCCGCCGACCCGGATGGACTGGGAGGTCACGATGCCGCCGAGCGAGATCATCGCCACCTCGGTGGTCCCGCCGCCGACGTCGACGACCATGTTGCCGGTGGGCTCGTGCACCGGCAGCCCGGCGCCGATCGCGGCCGCCCTCGGCTCTTCGATGATGTACACGCGGCGGGCCCCGGCCTGGTGGCCGGCTTCCTTCACCGCGCTTTGCTCCACGCCGGTGATCCCGCTGGGCACGGCCACCACCAGCCGCGGCCTGGCCAGGTGGCGGCGGCGGTGGACCTTCTGGATGAAGTAGTGCAGCATCCGCTCAGTGATATCGAAGTCGGCGATGACGCCGTCCCTGAGCGGCCGGATCGCCACGATGTTGCCGGGCGTCCGGCCGATCATCCGTTTGGCTTGGACGCCGACTGCGACGATCTTGCCGGTATTCGTGTTGAGTGCCACCACCGACGGTTCGTTGAGCACAATCCCCCGCCTGCGCACGTACACCAGGGTGTTCGCGGTGCCGAGGTCGACCGCCATGTCACGGCCGAGGAACGCCAGCATGTTCCCCATGAGAAACGAGCCTTCTAACGAAACTATCTGCTGATGACGTTGAATGCGGA
>JBKQQQ010000925.1:0-4504 GCA_052144275.1 Streptosporangiaceae bacterium | reverse complement strand
CCTGATCGGTGTAGGTTACCTCCCAGGCATGCTGCGGTGACACCGTAGTGATGAAATTCGAGTAAACGATGCCGCCCTTCATCAGGTTGATCGCGCTGTGATTGAAGTTATCGCGCAGCCGTTCGTCGCCGAAGAAATGCTCCGGGCGGGTCAGGCCCGTCGCCCACAAGACGTACTCACCGCAGATACCCTGATGCGCGAAATTATGGATCGTATAGCAGACACGCTGATCGGCCATTCCGAGGTGCTGGTAGATCTCATACAGCAGCACCGGCACGACCGCCGTCTGCCAATCGTGAACGTGGATCACCTCAGGCCGTTTACCGGCCTTCCACATGAACTCCAGGGCTGCCTTGGACAAGAACGCGAACCTGCCCACATCATCTGGCGAGCCGTACAAGTGGCCCCGGTTAAAGAACTGATCCGGTGAGTGCGGCTCGATGAAGAAGCACCTCCTGCCATGAACGAACCCGAACCACACCGTGCAGTGCACGAACCCGCTGTACCACGGCACCTGCAAATCCTGATAGGCGACAGCGAGCCCGAAGATCTGGTCATAGTCCATGCAGTCGTATTTCGGCATGATGATCTCGACGGCGTGACCCCGCAGCTCCAGCTCCCGGCTGAGCCCGAAGACAACCTGCCCCAGCCCGCCCGCCTGCGCTACCGGCGCACACTCCGACGTGATCATCACCACGAACACGGCCGTCTCCCGGAAAAGCCGCAGGGGCCAGCCGCTCCCTGCGGGGACTCAATCTGGCCGCGGCGCCGCCCCCGGCGCCGTCGCGCCCTGGCCGGCGCTATTTGGCCGTCCTCCCGGCCCGCTTCGCCGCATGCGCGGCCGTCTTCCCGGCGGTCTGCGTCGGCACCGCCTTATTGACCGGCGTCCTCCTCGTGGCCGACGGGACTGCCTCGGCCAGCGCGGTCACGTCGACGACCGAGTCGTCCCCGCCGAAGTCGTTGCGGACGTAGGCGTCGGCGGCCCAGTCGTTGTCCCACCGCTGGCCATCCAGCAGGTACCGGAACCGGTAGGCCCGCCCCGCGTCCAGCTCGACCGTCACGCTGAATCCTCCCTCGGCATCGCGGTCCATGACGCCGGCGTCGGCCGACCAGCTGTTCCACTCCCCGCACACCGCCGCGGCCCGGGCGCCCACCCGGGGGTCGACGGCGAACGTGACCCGGGCCTTGCCCTTCGCTCCCCTGGACTTGATCACTTCCGCCTCCTCTATGCCTAGCTCGCGTCCGCCGGCCTGCTACCCAGCGCGGTCCGGCAACGGCGTGGCGAGCCCGGCGGGCCCTGCCGGACCGGACCGGTCACACCCTGCCCGTAGCCTCCGCCCAGGAGGTGATCAGCGCGCCGCCGCGAAACAGGTTCACCAGCTTCGCCTGGGCCGTATCGGAACCGGCATCCAGGCGCTCCTCAGCAACGAACACCGGGCCAGTAAACCGGCCCGGCATGGCATCCGGCAAAGGGGCTTTGGTCCTTGATCTCACGCCAAGTGCGCTGACCGCAGCACTGACAGCTAACCAGGAACATGCGTAACACAGGGCGCCAACCGAGGGACGCCACGAGGCTCGTGCCTGCTCCGGCTGCGCGATGCAATGAGCGGCTCCCCGGATAGCCTGCTGGACAGGGTGGACGGTGGGGGTGGTGTAGGTCCTGGCCTATCCGGGCTGTGAGAATGAGCCGCCGCCGGGGGAGGCTGGAGCAACGGCAGAGCCGGGGTACTGCGGGCTGCCGGACCCGGTGACCGGGGAGCCGATACGGCGCTGACCGCGTTCCGGCAGATCACTGTGAGGTGCCCCGGCGCTGACCGCGTTCCGGGGCACCTCACAGCGCCAGGTGCTGGCCGGGCAGGGCGGCGGGACGGCTGGGCCGATGGATCCGGAGCGTCCAGGGTAAGGACGGCGTCAGGGACGGTGTCACGGCCGGGAATTATCCCCGCAGTGCCCGGCTGATCCTTTCCGCCTCCCCTCCCGCATCCCCGTCATCGCCCGCACTACCAGCACCGCCAGCCGTTGGCTCCGCTGGACTTGATCATTTCCGCCTCCGCCGTGCCTGGCTTGCGCTGGTGTCCGGCTGGGCAATGGCCTTGCTTCCAGGCTGGTTCCGCCGGTTCCTACGGTCAGGCAGCGGAGCATCCGCTGCGGACCGGCCAGTGCCGGTGCGATGCTCGTACTGGAGGGCATGGTGATCTCGTATCCGGAGTCAGAGGCAGGGCAGAGCGGTGGTAGCAGATACGGCGGTGTGGCCGGGCGGCAGTTACCCGCTTGGGGCGGGTTATGACGGTACAGGGACTAACTTCGCGCTGTTCTCGGAGGTAGCGGAGTTGGTAGAACTGTGCCTGTTCGCCGACGACGGCGCGGAGACCCGGGTGGCGTTGCGCGAGGTGGACGGGTTCATCTGGCATGGCTACCTGCCTGGCGTGGGACCGGGCCAGCAGTATGGGTACCGGGTCCACGGCCCGCATGACCCGGCTGCCGGGCACCGCTGCAACCCGGCCAAGCTGCTGCTCGACCCGTACGCGAAGGCGATCGAGGGCAGCGTCCGCTGGGACCCCGCAGTGTATTCCTACCGCTCGGGGTACCCAGGCGAGCGCAACGACGCGGATTCGGCACCGTACGTGCCGCGGTCGCTGGTGGTGAATCCGTATTTCGACTGGGGCGCCGACTGGCCGCCACGCACGCCGTACCACGAGACCGTGATCTACGAGGCGCACGTCCGCGGCCTGACCATACAGCATCCAGTCGTCCCCGAGGAGCAGCGCGGGACCTACCAGGGGCTGACGCACCCCGCGGTCATCCGGCACCTGCAGCAACTGGGGGTCACGGCGGTCGAGCTCATGCCGGTCCACCAGTTCGTGTCGGATAGTGTCCTGGCCGGGCGCGGCCTGGTGAATTACTGGGGTTACAACACCATCGGGTTCTTCGCCCCGCACAACGCCTACGCCGCCGGCGGCAGCCGGGGCCAGCAGGTCCAGGAGTTCAAGTCGATGGTCCGCACCCTGCACCAGGCCGGGATCGAGGTGATCCTCGACGTGGTGTACGACCACACCGCCGAGGGTGACCACCTGGGGCCGACGCTGTCGTTCCGCGGCATCGACAACGCCGCCTACTACCGGCTGACCGACGCCGACCGGCGGTACTACCTGGACACCACCGGGACCGGCAACAGCCTGCTCATGAGGCATCCGCACGTGCTTCAGATGATCATGGACTCGCTGCGGTACTGGGTGCTGGAGATGCACGTGGACGGATTCAGGTTCGCCCTCGCCGCCACCTTGGCCCGGGAGTTCCACGAGGTGGACCGGCTGTCCGTGTTCTTCGACCTGGTCCAGCAAGATCCGGTGGTGTCCCAGGTCAAGCTGATCGCCGAGCCGTGGGATGTCGGCGAGGGAGGCTATCAGGTCGGCAACTTCCCCCCGCTGTGGAGCGAATGGAACGGCAGGTACCGCGACACGGTACGTGACTTCTGGCGTGGCCAGACCGCCACGCTGCTCGAGTTCGCTTCCCGGCTGACCGGCTCCGGCGATCTGTACGCCGCTGACACCAGGCGCCCGGTCGCCTCGGTAAACTTCGTCACCTGCCACGACGGCTTCACCCTGGCCGACCTGGTCTCCTACGACCGCAAGCACAACCAGGCCAACGGCGAGGAAAACCAGGACGGCAGCGACGACAACCGGTCGTGGAACTGCGGCGCCGAGGGCCCCACCGATAACCCGGGCATCGTAGTGCTGCGGGAGCGGCAGAAGCGCAACTTCTTCACCACGCTGCTGCTGTCGCAGGGAGTCCCGATGCTGCTCGCGGGCGACGAGCTGGGACGCACCCAGCGGGGCAACAACAACGCTTACTGCCAGGACAACGAGATCTCCTGGGTCGATTGGCCGGCAGCCGACGAGCCCCCGGCTTCGGGCGCGTCGGCCAGGCGCGCAGGATCGGCCGCACAAGGGAGTAGCCAGGCTCTGCTGGAGTTCGTCCGGGGGCTCGTCCAGTTCCGCGCGGACCATCCCGTGTTCCGGCGCCGCCGCTTCTTCCAGGGGCGGGACATCCGCGGCGTGCCCGACCAGCTGAGGGACATCGCGTGGTTCACCCCGGCCGGCCAGGAGATGACCGACGCCGACTGGCAGGCTGGCTCCGCCGGGTCCCTGACCGTCTTCCTGAACGGGGAGGCGATCGGTGAACCGGACCGGCGTGGCGAGCCGATCCGCAGCGACTCGTTCCTGTTGCTGTTCAACGCCGGCGAGCGTGACCTGGAGTTCACCCTCCCCCCGCCCCGTTACGGCGTGCTGTGGTCGAAGGTTCTCGATACGGCGGTGCCGCTGATCTCAGCCCATGACGTGACCGTGGTCGAACCGGGCGACGTGATCGGCGTGCCCAGCCGGTCGGTCCAGGTGCTGTGCCGCAACTGAATCCCCGCCCAGCCCGGTCCCGGCCTACCGATTGCAGCAGCGGCCGGAGGCGGTTGACCTCGGCCCGGGTGGTGGCCACATAACCGCCCACGCGC
>JBKQQQ010000924.1:0-8311 GCA_052144275.1 Streptosporangiaceae bacterium | reverse complement strand
GGGGCGACCGGTACCAGGTCGGGCTCGGGGAAGTAGCGGTAGTCCTGGGCCTCTTCCTTGGACCGGCCGGGGGTCGTGGTCCCGGTTTCCTCGTGGAAGTGCCTGGTTTCCTGGATGACCCGGCCGGCGGAGTCGAGCACGGCGGCCTGCCGCTCGATCTCGAACCGGACCGCGCGCTCCACCGAACGCAGCGAGTTGACGTTCTTGGTCTCCGTGCGTGTCCCCCAGCGGCCGGACCCGCGCGGCGCGAGCGAGGTGTTCACGTCGCAGCGCAGCGAGCCCTCTTCCATCCGCACGTCGGAGACGCCCAGGGACCGGAGCAGGTCCCGCAGCTCGGTGACGTAGGCGCGGGCGGCGACCGGCGCGTCCGCGCCGGTTCCCTCGATCGGCTTGGTCACGATCTCCACCAGCGGGATGCCGGCCCGGTTGTAGTCGACGAGCGAGTACTCCGCGCCGTGGATCCGGCCGGTGGCCCCGCCCACGTGCAGCGACTTGCCGGTGTCCTCCTCCAGGTGCACCCGCTCGATCCCGACCCGGACTGTTCTTTTGCTACCGCCCTCCGCTCCGGTCCCGCCTGACTCTGACTCTCCGTGATCGATGGCGTCCAGCCGGACGTCCAGCCAGCCGTCCGTGCACAGCGGCTCGTCGTACTGGGAAATCTGGAAGTTCTTCGGCATGTCCGGGTAGAAGTAGTTCTTCCTGGCGAACCGGCACCAGGTCGCGATCGAGCAATTCAGGGCCAGGCCGATCCTGATCGTGTGCTCGATCGCCATCCGGTTCACCACCGGCAGCGAGCCGGGCAGGCCCAGGCAGACCGGGCAGACCTGGCTGTTCGGCTCGGCCCCGAACGTGGTCAGGCAGCCGCAGAACATCTTGGTCCTGGTGCCCAGTTCCACGTGGGTCTCCAGGCCGATCAGCGGCTCGTAGCGCTGCACCGCCTCGGCGAACGGAACCAGCGTGCCGGTGCTTGTCGTCATCATGATCGCGGCGTGGAGACCCCGGCCTTCAGGCCGGAGAGGAAACGCCGCGTCACCTCCCCGGAAATGTCAGTGATGTCCGATAGTGTGTTCGCATGTCCCAGTACCGGCTGCTCCCCACCCCCGCCCAGCAGGCGGTGCTGCGGGACCACTGCGGCCACGCCCGGTACGTGTGGAACCTGGCCGTCGAGCAGCACTCCCACTGGCGCCCGGGCCGGAAGGGCGCGCCGGGCGCCCTGGAGCAGTGCCGGCAGCTCACCGCCGCGCGCGCGGAGCACCCGTGGCTGGCCGCAGGCTCCCAGACGGTGCAGCAGCAGGCGCTGCGCGACTTCACCCGGGCGATGACCGCGTTCTTCGACCCGGCGAACCCGGCCGGGCGGCCGTCGTGGCGCAAGGCCGGGCGGCACGAGGGGTTCCGCATCGTGGGGCGCGGCAGGCAGTGGGATGTCCGCCGGGTGTCCCGGAAGGCCGGCCAGGTCTGGGTGCCCAAGGCCGGATGGATACGGTTCCGCTGGTCCCGCGCCGTGCCCGTCGGCGCGAAGTCCTACCGGGTGACGATGGACCGCGCCGGCCGGTGGCACGTCGCCTTCGCCGTGATCCCCGAGCCGGTTCCCGCACCCGGTAACGGCCAGGCCGTGGGCATTGACCGGGGCGTGGCGGTCTCCGCGGCCCTGTCCACCGGCGAGTTGCTGCACTGCCCCGCCTTGGCCACGCGGGAGCGGATCAGGCTGCGGCGGCTGCAGCGCAAGCTCGCCCGCGCTACGCGGGGATCGAACCGCCGCGGCCGGGTCAAGTGCGCGATCGCCCGGCTGAAGGCCCGCGAGACAGACCGGCGCAAGGACTGGGCCGAGAAGGTCTCCACCGGCATCGCGCGGCGGTTCGACGTGATCCGCGTCGAAGACCTGCAGATCAAGAACATGACCCGGTCCGCGAAGGGCACCAGGGGTGATCCCGGCCGCAACGTCCGGCAGAAGGCCGGGCTCAACCGGGGCATCCTGCGGTCCGGGTGGGGGCTGCTGGTGCGCCGGCTGGAGGACAAGGCGCCCGGCCGGGTAGAGAAGATCAGACCCGCGTTCACGAGCCAGCGGTGCTCGGCGTGCGGGCAGGTGGACGGGAACTCGCGTGAGAGTCAAGCGCGCTTCGTGTGCACTGCCTGCGGATACGCCTGCCACGCGGACGTGAACGCGGCCATCAACATCGCGGCGGGGCACGCCGTGACTGCGCGGGGAGGCTTCCGGGATGCCGGGCCGGTGAACCGCGAACCTCAACTGCTTGCCTCCTTAGCCGGACGTGGGTAGCTGGAATCCCCCGCCTTCAGGCGGGGGAGGATGTCAAGCTCCTAGCCCTTTCGCGCTTGCGAGCAGCGGCTGGCCCCAGCGGCCGGTGAAGGCCGCTTCCGCGGCGGCGGCGACCCTGTACAGCCGGTCGTCGGCCAGCGCGGGCGCCATCACCTGCAGCCCGACGGGCAGCCCGTCTTCGGCCGCCAGCCCGCACGGGACCGAGATCGCCGCGTTGCCGGCCAGGTCCGACGGGATCGTGCACAGGTCCGCCAGGTACATCGCCATCGGGTCGTCGGCCCGCTCCCCGAGCGGGAACGCCGTGGTC
This sequence comes from Streptosporangiaceae bacterium, assembly GCA_052144275.1. GTDB lineage: Bacteria > Actinomycetota > Actinomycetes > Streptosporangiales > Streptosporangiaceae > Palsa-504. Next base: position 5,729 of record JBKQQQ010000924.1, on the reverse strand, counting down.
GGCGTGGCCGGCGACACCAGCACGTCGACCTGGCCGAAGGCCGCGTCGAAGTCCCTGATGATCAGCGTGCGCACCTGCTGCGCCTTGCCGTAGTAGGCGTCGTAGTAACCACTGGACAGCGCGTACGCGCCGAGGATGATGCGCCGCTTGACCTCGGCGCCGAACCCTGCCTCCCGGGTCAGCGCCATGACCTCTTCGGCGTCCCTGGTGCCGTCGTCGCCGACGCGCAGGCCGTACCGCATCGCGTCGAAGCGGGCCAGGTTGGACGAGCACTCGCTGGGTGCGATCAGGTAGTAGGCGGGCAGCGCGTACTTGAAGTGCGGGCAGGAGACTTCGGTCACCTTGGCGCCGAGCGACTCGAGCACCTCGACCGCCTCGGCGAACCGGGACAGCACGCCCGGCTGGTAGCCGTCGCCGCTCAGGTCGGTGACCACCCCGATCCGCATGCCGCTCACGTCCGCCTCGCGCGCCGCGGCCACCACCGGCGGCACCGGCGCGTCGATCGAGGTGGAATCCATCGGGTCGTGCCCGGAGATCGCCTCGTGCAGCAGGGCCGCGTCCAGCACCGTCCGGCCGAACGGTCCAGGGGTGTCCAGGGAGGACGCGAACGCGACCACCCCGTATCGTGACGAGCCGCCGTAAGTGGGCTTGGTGCCGACGATCCCGCAGACCGCGGCGGGCTGGCGGATCGAGCCGCCGGTGTCGGTGCCGATGGCCAGCGGCGCCTCGTAGGCGGCCACCGCGGCGGCGGAGCCGCCGGACGAGCCGCCCGGGATCTTGTCCAGGTCCCACGGGTTGCGGCTGGGGCCGAACGCCGAGTTCTCGGTGGAGGAGCCCATGGCGAACTCGTCCATGTTGGTCTTGCCGAGGATGATCGCGCCGGCCTGCTTCAGCCGCCGCGTGATCGTCGCGTCGTACGGCGGGTGCCAGCCGTCCAGGATGCGCGAGCCGCAGGTGGTCGGCATGTTCTTGGTGGTGAAGACGTCCTTGACCGCGACCGGGACGCCGGCCAGCGGGGCTAGCTGTTCGCCTGTTGCGCGCCTTTGGTCGACGTCGGCGGCCTGGGCCAGGGCGCTGTCCGCCGCGATGTGCAGGAAGGCGTGCACGCGGTCGTCCACGGCGGCGATCCGGTCCAGGTGCGCCTGGGTGACTTCGGTCGCGGAGACCTCGCTTGCGGCCAGGGCGGCCGACAGCTCGGCCGCGGTCATCCGGGTGAGTTCCATCGAGCTCAGTCCTCCCCCAGGATCCGCGGCACCTTGAAGCGCTGCCGTTCCACCGCAGGCGCCTGGGCGAGGGCCTCTTCCGGGGTGAGGCACGGAACGGGCTCGTCGGCGCGGAACACGTTGGTCAGGCCGGTCGCGTGCGAGGTCGGCGGTATGCCCTCGGCGGCGACCTCCTGGACCTGGGCGACGGCCGTGATGATCTGATCCAGTTGGGGCGCCAGATGGTCCAGTTCGGCGTCGCTGAGCGCGATCCTGGACAGCCGCGCCAGGTGCGCGACCTCGTCACGTGTAATCGGCATGCACGCCATCCTAGGGTGGGCTCGGGGGTAGAGCAGAGCGTTCTGGCGGCAGGCTGTAAGCAATAAGGCCGTTACCGTGGTCCTTTGGCGGTCCTTTCCCGGCAGGCCCGTTCGTCGTTGCTGTGGAGGTGCGTGGTGAGCACTGACGTCAAGGCGGCGGTGGACGCCGCGTTCCGCGACGAGTGGGGCAAGGTCGTCGCCACCTTGATCCGGACCACGGGCGACTGGGACCTCGCCGAGGAATGCGCGCAGGACGCGTTCGCGATGGCCCTGCAGCGGTGGCCGAAGGACGGCATCCCCGGCCGGCCGGGCGCGTGGCTGACCACGGCCGCCCGTAACCGCGCCATCGACGTGCTGCGCAGGAAGGCGGTCGGAGCCGCCAAGCTCCGGGAGGTCGCCGCCATGTCTTTGCCGCCCGATTCTCCGGCCTACGAGGGCGAGACCGACCACAGCGGCGTGCCCGACGACCGGCTGCGGCTGATGTTCACCTGCTGCCACCCGGCGCTGTCGCCCGAGGCCCGGGTCGCGCTCACCCTGCGCACCCTGGCCGGGCTGACCACGGCGGAGATCGCCCGGGCGTTCCTGGCCAGCGAGCCGACGATGGCCAAGCGGCTGGTCCGGGCCAAGCAGAAGATCCAGCACGCGGGGATCCCGTACCGGGTCCCCCCGGCGCACCTGCTGCCGGAACGCACGCCGGGCGTGCTCGGGGTGCTCTACCTGCTGTTCAACGAGGGTTATTCGGCCACGGCAGGCGCGGACCTGGTCCGGCAAAATTTGAGCGCCGAGGCCATCAGGCTGGCCCGGGTACTGGCCCGGCTGATGCCGGACGAGCCGGAGGCCGCGGGCCTGCTGGCGCTGATGCTGCTGCACGACGCGCGGCGGGCGGCGCGGATAGACGCTGCTGGCGACCTGGTGACCCTGGAGGATCAGGACCGTTCGTTGTGGGACGCTGCCGAGATCGGCGAGGGCGTCGCTATCTTGGAGGCGGCGCTGCGCCGCAGGCGGCCGGGTCCGTATCAGATCCAGGCGGCCATCGCCGCCTGCCACGCGACCGCTGCGACGGCGGCTCAGACCGACTGGGCGCAGATCGCCGCCCTGTACGAGCGGCTCGTCTCGTTCCTGCCGACTCCGGTGGCGGAACTCAACCACGCGGTCGCGGTGGGGATGGCGTTCGGGCCTGCGGCCGGCCTGCCGCTGGTCGAGGCGCTGGAGGCGACGGGCCAGCTGGCCGGCTACCACCTGCTCCCGGCGACCAGGGCCGACTTCCTGCGCCGCCTCGGCCGCGCCCCGGAGGCGGCCGGTGCCTACCGCGAGGCGCTCGAGCTGGCGAGGACCGACGCCGAGCGCCGTTACCTCAGCCGGAGGCTGGCGGAAACCAGCGGTCAGAGCTGAGGGACCCAGCGGGGCTCAGGATGACACGCCGGGCAGGTACGTCCAGGCGCGCGCCCTGGTGTTCTTGGTCTGGAACCTGACCGTCTGGAAGGTATCCGGGTGCACCAGGCTGGGATAACGGCAGACGAGGCTGCGATAGACGTAGTCGGAGACGACCAGGGCCAGTTCGGCGCCGGACGACTCGAGCAGGCGCTTGAGCGGCCGTGCTTCCAGCATGCGGAACAGGAAGTTGACGTCGGTGCCGACGAAGCCGTGACCGTCGTGATCCACCGGCCCGATGTGGGCCGCGGCCCGGAGCTGGATGGCTGCCGCCTCGCGAGAGACATGGTTGTGGCGGCGGATGAGGGTGCGCAGTTTTCCCGGGAGCGGGTCGATGATGCCCTTAGCGGAGATTCCGGGCGGCACCACGACGAGCGCGCCGTCGCCGCGGTCTTCGCGGCAGCAGTCCGCCCACGGGACGCCGGAGTCGTCGAACGCTGTCTGCAGGATCTCGTAAAGTTTCTCGTGCAGGTAGAGGCGGATGTCGTCATCGCGGTCCGGTCTGGTGAAGCCGACGATGTCGACGGCGAACACCGCGCACATCTGGCCGTCCGTCGGCGGCGCGGATCGGTGACGTTGGCGGCCGGCATCGTGGCTGTCCCTGACGGCGTACAGCGGCCGCCGGTCGGCGGTGAAATCCCGCCAGGCCTGCGCCGCGCCGGGCGTATCGTGCCAGGAGTCCTGGTTACGCAGGCGCTGCGCGGGATTGCCGCCCAGCGGGAGACCCTCGGTGAGGGCGGCCGTCACTAGAGCCGCCACGACCTGGCCGACAATCTCGGCGATGAGCGGGCTGTCCGCGCCGAAACCGGTGTAGGCGCCCACGGCGGAACGGAGATCGTCGAGGAGGTCGGGCTCGCGCGGCATGCCGGTAAGGCTGGCGAGGTCTGCCGCGGGGATGTCAGGGTTGAGGCCGGCGACCGGCGGGCTCACTCGCAGCATCGCAGATGATCCCGGGGACGAGGTATCACTTGCTCCGCGTCATGCAGGCAGCCGCGGCGCCGGCCCCGGCCCCGGCCCTGGTGGCGGCCTTCCTGGCCGTTACCGCCAGCCGGGAACGCCGGCCGGGCAAGGGCTATACGGCACAGCCGGCCGCGGTGCGGGGGGTTCGCGTTCATCGTGTTCTCACTTCCTGGCCATGGTGGGCCTGTCACGGGCAGCGGATCCTGCCGGATGGGAGCCTTCGGCCCCGCCTGACGGCGGGGCCGAAGGCGCATAGCTAGCTGTGTCCTGGCCGGGGCCTTAGCTGAATTGGACACGCTGGGTATCCCCCGTCCTGTGGTCAAGGACGATCAGGTCGCGGCCGACTCGCAGGTACGCGTCGAAGAACTCATAGGACGTGATCGCGCGGTTGGTGAGATCAGTCGTGGATAGCTTCGTGCGCTCCCGCAGCCGCCGGAGATCGTCGGCGACGGCCGGGATCAGGGGAACCGTGATAGACGTGACCGTGATGCGCTCCCCCCGGACCCGCGGCCTCGGCCAGGCGCGGGCAAGAACAACGGCCATAGTGTGTTACCTCCTTCGTGATGGCCCCGGACTGATACCTGACGGTTGATCATCTGATCTCGTGAATGCAGTCGCAGTATGCTCTGAAAACAGTCGAACTATGTATTCCCTCCTCTCTGCAGACATCAACATATCCTGCTTGAAGCAGTGATGCAACAGTCTACTTGCAGCTTTTTTATGCAATACAGATGCTGGCTCACCATGTGAGAACGTGCAGGCAGAAGGGGGCGCCCGTCGGGGCGGCCTCGCCCGTGCACGGTCTTCACCAGGTCAGCAGGTACCCAGGACGACGGGCCGCGACCACCAGCGGGCCAGCCCGCGGATCGGCCGGGCTGCCACCGAGATCGGCCAGGCTGCCACCGAGATCGGCCAGGCTGCCACCGAGATCGGCCGGCCTGCTAGGGAGATGCGGGGGAAACCGCCCCCGGACGGAACGTAGCGGCTCTGATGGCCGAAGGGGGCCGGGGCGCTGGTATCACGGGCAGCGGGGAACCCGGCCGGGACCGTCATGGTCATGACGCAGCAGACGGCCCTCCTGCCGCGTCACCGCGAAGGAGGGCCGGACCGCAACGAGATCCCGCGAAACCCAGGGATCACAGGAAGAAATGAACGAGCTGCGTTTCTTTCTTGACCGGATCCCTGATGAGCACTTCCTTGCCCTCACGGATCTGCGCGTCGATGAACTCATAAAGCGATATTGCACGGTTAGCCAGGTCGGTCTTGGACAACGCGCTCCGTTCCTGGAGGCGCTGAAGATCCGCGGCGGCCTTTGGTATAAGGGCAACGGTGATGCGCTCTGTTGACGATGACGGTGGTGTCGGCGGCCTCTGGTCGGCCTCGTCCTCCACCATGTTATTGCCCGGCTTTGCAGGCATCTCGCAAGATCCTCCTCTATGTGATTCTTCCCAAGAAGCAAGCAGGGGCACCTGAGTCACCTGGGGTCACCAGGCAGCCAGCCTCCTCTACTCCCCCCTCTCTTGCGAAGGACAAGCTCTCCTGTCGTACTCTCCTGTCGCACAACAGGACAGCTCTGTTACAGAGCAGGACTGCTTCGTTGCAGATCAGATGATGTCAGGTTAGCTTATAATCTGATGCGCCACAACCGACAGAACGCCAGCAACCCTCAGCATGGTACAGTTAGCTGTTTGCCGCCAGGTAGGCATCCGGAAGGATTCAGCCCACGTCTTCGGCCTGCGGAGGAAGACCTGGACTGCAGATGAGCGGGCGGCGCAGGATCTTCACCCGAGCTGGCTGACCTGCCCGTGACACGCCG
>JBKQQQ010000923.1:0-31280 GCA_052144275.1 Streptosporangiaceae bacterium | reverse complement strand
TCATCGGCGAGCCGACGGGCAACCGCGAGAACGTCCCGCGATGTCGTGGTCATACGGTCCAGGCCGCCGCGAGCTTGTCCATCACCGCGTTCAGGCTCGCGTTGATGACCTGCCGGGCCGGGTCGGCCAGGTACCATTCCGCGATCTCGCGAGCGCCCTGCTCGAACGGGATCACCGCCCGCCAGCCGGGCACGATGCTGCGCACCTTGGCGTTGTCGAACACCATCGAGTGCGCCTTGTCACCCAGCAGCCCCGCGCCCCAATCCGGGTCGGCGGCCGCGATCGCGTCCGACGGCACGTGCACCAGGCGCGCCGTCACCCCCAGCGCCGCCGCGAGGTCCTCGGCGATCTGGTTCCAGGTGAGCACGTCGTCGGAGGTGATGTGGATGGCCTCGCCGAGGGTCCGCGGGTGCCCGAGCAGCGGGACGAACGCGCGGGCGAAGTCGTCGTGATGGGTCAGCGTCCACAGCGACGTGCCGTCCCCGTGGACGATGACGGGCTTACCCGCGAGCATCCGGCCCAGCGCCGTCCACCCGCCGTCGAACGGCACCGTTGTCTTGTCGTAGGTGTGCGAGGGCCGCACGATCGTGGCGGGGAACCCCTGCTCGCGGTAGGCGGCCACGAGCACGTCCTCGCAGGCGATCTTGTCGCGGGAGTACCGCCAGTACGGGTTGCGCAGCGGCGTGGACTCAGTGACCGGCACCCGCGCGGGCGGCGTCTGGTACGCCGACGCGGAGCTGATGAACACGTACTGCCCGGTCCGGCCGCGGAACAGCTCGATGTCGGTGCGGACGTGCTCGGGGGTGAAGGCCACCCAGTCGGCCACGGCATCAAATTCAAGATCATTGATTTCATCCCGAACGGACCGCGGTTCCCGTATATCGCCCCGCAGCATCGTCACGCCGGGTGGGAGTGGCCGGCTGGCGCTCCGGCCCCGGTTCAGCACGAACAGCTCGATGCCGCTGTCGACGGCGACCTGCGAGCACGCCGAGCTGATGACCCCGCTGCCCCCGATGAACAACACCCTCAGATTTCCCATGCTCCTACGCTAGCCGGGCGGGGCTCCCTTACGCCCGGCCGGATCCTTCGGTAGCTTGAGGCCATGCAGAACCGGGACGGATGCGCGCGACGGGCGCGCCCGATAGCCATGGGCGCGCGCTGACATGCACGTGGTCGGCATGGTGCTGCACCCCGAGCGGGACTGCAGCGGGGCGGTCGGGTCGATCCTGGACTGGGCGGCTCGCCGGGAGATCCAGGTCCTCGGCATCGATACCGAGCTCCGCAGGCTCGCCTGCACCGCCGAGGCGGTGACCGCCGAGGAACTCCGCCAGCGAGCCGACCTCGTGGTCAGCCTGGGCGGCGACGGAACGATGCTGCGCGCGATGCGGCTGGCTGACCGGCAGCGTTCCCCGGTCCTCGGGGTGAACCTGGGCAAGCTAGGCTTCCTGGCCGAAGTGGACGTGCCCGACCTGGCCGACGCACTGTCCGCGATCGATAGCCACGAATTCACCACCGAACCGCGCCTAGCCGTCGACGCCGTCGTCGGAGGCCAGCTGATTACCGCGTTCAACGACATCGCGTTCGTCCGGTTTCCCGGGCATAAGACCGCCGCCATCGCGGTGGAAGCCGCGGGCGGTCCGTTCGTCAGCTATGCCGCCGACGCCATCGTCGTCGCGACGCCCACGGGCTCGACCGCGTACAGCTTCTCCGCGGGCGGGCCCATCGTGAGCCCCGCGGTGGAGGCTCTCCTGGTCACGCCGGCGGCCCCGCATTCGGCCTACAACCGCGGGCTTGTCGTCTCGGTCGATGACCAGCTGACCTTGAACATCCTGCCGACCAGCGGCCGACTCGCCGTGGAGGCCGACGGCAACGTGGCGGCCAATGTGGAACCCGGTGACCGGATCCAACTGCAGCCGCGTCCCGGCGCCGCCTATGTGGTCCGCCTCGGCCACTCCACGTTTTACGAGCGGGTCAGGCGCAAGCTGCGGCTGACCGACTCAGCGGAGATCGCCGTCGGCTGGCCATGACGGCGTAGCCCGGATCTGACGGCGAACCGGAGATGCCGGCCACCGCCGTCCGCGCCCAGCGCATCCTGCTGGCCGCGGTCTCGGGGTGCTCGCCATACTCCTGCGCGACCCGGGCCGCGCAGCCCAGATCGCCGTACGCGCGGGTGGCCGCGGCGATCGCCTGCTTGACCTGCACCGCGCTTGGCTCGTCGGAGCGCTGCAGCGTGGATGCGAAAAGCGCGTCGGCCCCGGCGGCGCTCATGCTCAGGTGACACAGCGCGGATCGCATCGTGGGCCTCCTTCTACCCAGGGGCCTGACATCCCCCGGCTGCCCGGCCGGCCGTTGCAGCGGCCGGCCGGGAAGCCCGCGCCTGCGTCAGGCCGCAGGCGCCCCTCAGCAAGTCGGAGGGCCGGACGGCACCTGTGATACACCCCCTGCGGCGCCAAATCTTCTGGCTCCGGTACTCAGCGATGACCAGAGCGGGGCGGCATATGATGTGACGGCGCGGCCGGGGGCCTCGAGGCGGCGATGCCAGCCGGATCAATCGTGGAAGAGGTGTGTCGTGGCCGAGGCAGAGGGCGGGCGATGCGTCCAGGAAGGGTGCATCGCTGGCCTGGACACCAGCGTGGCGCATCCGGCCCGGGTCTATGACTACTGGCTCGGCGGCAAGGACAACTTCGCCGCCGACCGGGAGGCCGCCGAGCGCGTGCTGGCCGTGGCGCCGGGCCTGCGGTTCCGGGTGCGCGCCAACCGCGCCTTCCTCGGCCGGACGACCAGGTACCTGGCCGCCGAGGCCGGCATCCGCCAGTTCCTGGACATCGGCACCGGGATCCCCACCGGCGACAACACGCACGAGGTAGCCCAGCGAGAGGCCCCGGATGCCCGGGTGGTCTACGTCGACAACGACCCGATCGTCCTGCTGCACGCGCAGGCCCTGCTGCGGAGCACCCCGCAGGGCGCGACCGACTACATACAAGCTGACCTGCGGGCTCCCGGGCTGATCCTGGACCGGGCGGCAGCCCTCCTGGACTTCGGCCAGCCAGTGGCGGTCATGCTGCTGGGGGTACTGCACCTGATCCAGGATTCCGAAGACCCGTGGGGCATCGTGGCCAGGCTGATGGCCGCCACGCCGACCGGGAGCTACCTGACGATCTCCCATCCCGCGATCGATATCCACCACACTCAGGCGGACGCGCAGCGGGTTTACAACGAGCGCGTCTCCACACCGCAGACGATGCGCACCCGGGAGCAGGTGGCCAGGTTCTTCACCGGTCTCGAGCTGGTCGAGCCAGGGCTGGTGCAGGTGCATCAGTGGCGGCCGGACCCCGGCGACTTCACCCCGGAAGGGGTCGTATCCGCGCACGGCGCCGTGGCGCGCAAGACCAGCGCCTAGCCGGCCGGAGGCGGGGTGGTGCAGCCGGAACGCATTGTCGGTTGGGTGTGCGATCCTGAGGCGGCGCCGTGCCGATCCTGGGCCCGGCGTCCGGAAAACCTGACGGCTACCTGATGAGCGCTTGTGAGGCTCGCTCGATGATCGCGTCGAGGTCATCTCGGCTGCCCACGCGGTAGAGCGGGCCTCCGCCGTCGGACAGCAGCTGGCTCACTATCGCGACGCCCCGGGCCGGGACCGGGCCCTGCTCCGCGAGGAAGCCGGCCAGCCCCGCCAGCTCAGGCGCCGACCGGGCGATCCGGTCCCGGCGGAGCGGGAGAAAAGGCTGGCGCGCGAAGGTAGCTGACGGTCCGGTGACCAGCCGCGGGCGAGCGTCCGGGGACGCGGGCGCGGCCGTGGCCGCGGCCAGAATCCGGCGCAGGCTCGCGGCCAGGTCGCGACGGAACTCGACGGAGGTCAGGAACATGGCCCGCGCGGCCAGGATCGCGCTGGCTTCTGGCCGGACGCCATCGGCCAGCTGACGGTCAAGGCGCACCGCCAGGCCTCGCGCCAGCCACCGGTGCCAGGGCCGCAGCCGCCGGACAGTCAGGCGGCCGAGCTCGTCGTCAAGCAGCACATGCATCGCGCCGCCTCCGATCTCGTGACCTTTAAATCAATTATACTGGTCATCAGTGACCTGTAAATAGATTTAACAGGTCACGTCTGGGAGATCGTATGCGTCACTGGACGAGCCCGTCGAGTACGAAAGCTGGTGATCATGGCGGCTAGCCTGATCGGCATGACGTTGCCGTCGTGGGCGTCCCATCTGGAGCACAAGCTGGCGCCGCCGCCGCTGCTGCTCGTGCAGGCGTTCGTCAACACGCTCGACTTGGACCTGCGCACCGACGTGCTGGCCCACGCGGACGACGCCCGGGCGTGGCTAGCCGACGCGGGCCTGCGCGACCTGGGGCCACGCCCGGGGCAGGCGGATCCGGGCTTCGCCGCGGATCTCCAGCTAGCCCGCGACGTCAGGGCGAGCCTGCGCGCCATGATCGCGTACAACACCGACGGCCGGCCGCTCGCCGACGCCGAGCTGCGGCCCCTGGAGCAGGTCACGAAACAGGCCAAGCCCCGGCTGGAGGTGACCGCCGACGGCCAGGTCAGGCTGGGGACGGGGATGCCCGCTCCGCGGCTGGCGGACGGCCTGGCCGGGCTGCTGCTGACCATCCGCGACGCGCAGGCCGACGGCAGCTGGGACCGGCTGAAGCTGTGCGGCAACCCGGACTGCCTCTGGGCGTTCTACGACCGGTCGCACAGCCGCCGGGGCGCATGGTGCGAGATGGCCTCGTGCGGCAACAAGCTCAAGAACCGGAACCTGCGCGCCCGCCGCGCCCAGGCCAGCTAAGCCCTGCGGGCCGCCTCGCGCTCGCGGGCCGCCAAGGTCAGCAGTTCGTCCGCGTGCGCCTGGCCGAACTCGGAGTCCTCCAGGCCGCCCAGCATCCGGGAGAGTTCGCGGACCCGGCCGGGCTGGTCCAGCCGGACCACGCCGCTCGCGGTGACCACGCCGTCGCCGGACTTCTCCACCACCAGGTGGTTGTCGGCGAACGCCGCGACCTGCGGCAGGTGGGTGACCACGATCACCTGCGAGGAACGCGCCAGCCGCGCGAGCCGCCTGCCGATCTCCACCGCCGCCTTGCCGCCGACCCCGGCGTCCACCTCGTCGAACACGAACGTCGGCACCGGATCCGCGCCGGCGAAGACCACCTCGATGGCCAGCATGACACGGGAAAGCTCGCCGCCGGAGGCGCCCTTGTTCAGCGGCAGCGGCGGCGCGCCCGGGTGCGCGGCCAGCCTGATCTCCACGTCGTCGGCCCCGTGGGGGCCCGGCGCGTCGAGCTCGCTGACCACCGCGGTGAGCGAGCCGTGCGGCATGGCCAGCGCGGTCAGCTCGGCGGTCACCTCCGACGCGAACCGCTCCGCCGCCGCCGAGCGAAGCGCGGTCAGCTGCCCGGCCCGCGAGACCACCTCAGCCCGCAAGGCTGATTCCTCCGCAGCCAGTGCGGCGATCTTGTCATTGTCCCCTTCGAGCTCGGCCAGCCGCACCCCGGCCTGCTTGGCCCAGTCGAGCACGGCGGCCACATCCCCGGCGGCCGTCCCGTAGACCCGGATCAGCCGGCCGAGCGCCGCCCGGCGTTCCTGCACCGCGGCCAGCCGGGCTGGGTCGGAGTCCAGCGACTCGGTGTAGGAGGCGAGCTCCCCGGCCACGTCGGAAATCAGGTAGCTGGCCTCGGTCAGCCGGTCGGCGAGCCCCGCCAGCACGGGGTCATGGGCGCGCACTGCTTCGAGCGCGCGCCCCGCGGCCCCGAGCAGGGTGACCGCGTCCGAGCCGTCAACTGAGGCCGACGCCGGGTCGCCGAGCAGCGCCTCGTGCGCGGTGGTGGCAGCCGCGTGCAGCGCGTCGGCGTTCGCCAGCTTCTCCTCCTCCGCCAGCAGCGCCGCGTCCTCACCCGCCACGGGGGCGACCGCCTCGACCTCGGCCAGGCCGAGCCGCAGGGTCTCCGCCTCGGCCGCGCGCTCCCGCTCGGCCCGCGTCAGCGACTCGAGCTCCTCGCGGACCGCGCGGTGCCGGCTGAACACCCGCCGGTAGTCGGAGAGGGCGGCGGCCAGCTCGGGCCCGGCGAAGCGGTCCAGCGCGTCCCGCTGCCGCCCGGGCTTGAGCAGTTGCTGCTGATCCGACTGCCCGTGCACCGCCACCAGGTCGTCGGCCAGCACCTGAAGCAGCGACACCGGGACCGAGTGTCCGCCCGCGAACGCTCGCGACCGGCCCTCCGCCGACACCGAGCGGCTGAGCACGAGCGTGGATCCGTTGTCGTCGAGGTCTCCCCCGGACTCCTCGACCTCACGCGCTACCTTGGCGGAGACCAGCAGCCGCCCCTCCACCGAGGCCCGCGCCGCGCCCGGCCGTACCCGCGCCGGGTCGGCCCGGCCGCCGAACAGCAGCCCCAGCGCCGTCACGACCATGGTCTTCCCGGCGCCGGTCTCTCCGGTCAGCGCGGTGAACCCGGCCGAAAGCTCAAGCACCGCATCGTCGATGACGCCGAGGCCGGTGATCCGGACTTCCTCAAGCATGCTCGCCTGCGTCCTCCCAGGTACGGCCGCGCCAGCCCGCCACGGACAGGCCGAACTTGACCACCAGCCTGTCCGTGAAGCTCCCGCCGTGGGTACCCGGCGCCTGCAGCCGGGCCAGCAGGACCGGCAGCGCCCCTCGGCAGACTTCCATCCGGGCCCCGGGTGGCAGATCGACCTTACGCCGACCATCGCACCACAAAACCGCCCCCGATGTCTCGGACGCCACGATCAGCTCGACCGCGAGCACCGATCGCGGCGATACCACCATCGGCGGGGCGAACAGCGTGTGCGCACTGATCGGCACCATGAGCAGCGCCTCCACCTCGGGCCACACCACGGGCCCGCCCGCGGAGAACGCGTAGGCGGTCGAGCCCGTGGGGGTGGAGCACACCACCCCGTCACAGGCCCAGCGGGACAGCGGGCGGCCATCGACTTCGGTGATCACCTCGATCATCCGCTCCCGGGCCGCCTTCTCCACCGTGGCCTCGTTCAGCGCCCAGGTGGAGGCGAGCACCGCGCCGTTGCTGAGTACGGTCACGTCGATCGTCATCCGCTCCTCGACCGCGTACTCCCGCGCCACCAGACGGTCAACGGTATCGGCCAGCCCGTCCGGCTCCGCCTCGGCGAGGAACCCGACGTGACCGAGGTTCACCCCGATCAGCGGCACCCCGGCCGGGCGGGAGAATTCGGCGGCGCGCAGCAGGCTGCCGTCGCCGCCCAAGACGATGACGAGCTCGGCGCCCTGCGCCGCGTCGGCGTCGGCCGGCACTTGTTCGGTGCCCGGGGAGCCGAACTCGCCCGCCAGGGTGCGGACGGCGATGCCGGCGGCGGTCAGCCGCTCGGCCACGAACCGGGCGCTGCGCAGCGCGTTCTCCCGCCCGGTGTGCGCCGTCACCAGCACCGTCCGCTGTCCCACTAGCTGGGTCCCTCCTCGATTGCCCGCTCCAGCTGACCTTCGTCAAGCGGCGGCGCGCCCCGTCGCAGCCACACGAAATATTCCACGTTTCCCGCGGGCCCGGGCAGCGGGGAGGCCGTAACCCCCAGGACGCCCAGGCCAAGCTGGCCCGCCGCGTCCGTTACCCGGCGCACCGAGGCCGAACGATCCGCAGCCTCCCGCACCACGCCGCCCGCGCCCACCCGGCCCTTACCCACCTCGAACTGGGGCTTCACCAGCAGAACGAAATCCGCGTCCGGCGCGGCGCAGGCCGCCAGGGCCGGGAGCACCAGGGTGAGCGAGATGAAGGACAGGTCAGCGACCACGAGCTCGGGCACCGGGGTCACCCGGTCCAGGGTCCGCACGTTGACCCGGTCCAGCACGGTGACCCGCGGGTCGGTCCGCAGCGACCAGGCCAGCTGGCCGTAGCCGACGTCGGCCGCCACCACGTGCGCGGCCCCGGCCCGCAGCAGCACGTCGGTGAACCCGCCGGTGGACGCGCCCGCGTCCAGGCACGGCCGGCCGGCCACCACCAGGCCCGCCGGGCCGAAGGCCGCGAGCGCCCCGGCCAGCTTGTGACCTCCGCGGGAGACGTACCCGGGTTCCCCGGTGTCCGCGATCGTGATCGGGACGTCCCTGGCCACCTGGGTGGCGGGCTTGGCCGCCCGCTGTCCGGCCACCGTCACCAGGCCGGCCGCCACCAGTTCGCCAGCCTGCTCCCGCGACCGGGCCAGGCCGCGCCTGACCAGCTCGGAGTCCAGCCGCACCCGTACTGAGGTCAAGGCCGTCCCTTGGCCATGCCCGGCTCGACGGGGCGGTCCTGGCCCTCGTTGAGTTCGCCCAGGATGTCCCTGAGCTGCCCGTGCACCTCTTCGAGCACGGCAACGTGCTCGTCCGCCGGGGTGCCACGCAGGCGGCTCAGCCCGGCCACGGCCGCGTCCACCCGCTCGTCCCCTGTCGGTGGCAGGTCACCCGCCGTCATGTGCTGGTCCGAGGGGGCGACCCCCCGGAGCCCTCCGCTCCCGGGGGGATCCATCTCCCCGGGCCCCCCTGGCAAATATTCCTCGTCCATGTGCGCTACCCTCCGCGTGGAACGCTACCGTCCGATGTTGACTAGAGCGAGGCGCACATGGCTTCAGCTGAGGAGTGCCGCGAGGCGCTACAGACCCTCACCGGCCGACTGGCGGAGATGAACCCGCAAGACCGGGCCAGCTACTTCGGCAAGCGGTCGATGAGCTGCCATGTTACCGATCTCGGCGTGACGTTCGTGACCAGGTTCACCGACCACGGCGCTGAGCCGGTGACCCAGACGACGGTGGACGAGCCGCCAGCCGATATCAGGCTAACCGCCTACAGCGACGACGTCATCTCGCTGGCCGCCACCCCGGCCAACATCGCCCGGATGTGGATCTCGGGCCGGGTCAAGGTCCAGGCCAGCATGCGGGACCTGCTGGCCCTCCGCAAGCTTCTGTAGCTGGGAAGCTTCTGTAGCGAGCGTTTACCTGGTCACGCCCGCCTGGTGGAGGTCGGGGTTCCCGCTACCGATATGTTGTCGAGCCATGGGCGACCTGATCCTGCTCAGGCACGGTGAGACCGAGTGGAGCCTGGCAGGCAAGCACACCGGGCGGACAGACATCCCGCTCACCCCGCACGGCGAGGCCTCCGCGGCGGCGCTGGCCCCGCTGCTGGCCCGGCGTCACATCGTGGCTGCTTTCACCAGCCCTGCCCAGCGCGCGGCGCGGACCGCGGCGCTGGCTGGCCTGGCTCACGCCAAACACGATCCCGACCTGTGGGAATGGGATTACGGCGGCTATGAGGGGCTGACCACGCAGCAGATCAGGGAAACCAGGCCCGGCTGGTACCTGTGGCGGGACGGGGTGATCCCCGGCGTCGCCGAACATCCCGGCGAGACCGTGGAACAGGTAGGCGAGCGGGCCGACCAGGTGCTCGGCCGGGTGGAGCCACTGCTGGCCGACGGCGATGTCGCGCTGATCGCGCACGGGCACGTGCTGCGCGTGCTCACCGCCCGCTACCTGCGCCTGGAGCCGACGGGCGGGCGGATGTTCCGGCTGGACACCGGGACGGTCAGCACGCTCGGCACCGAGCACGGCGAGCCGGTCATCACGTCCTGGAACGTGCCGCCCCCGGTTGGATGATCAGCCGGTCAGTTCCGCAGGACGAGACGCTGGTGCCTGACGCCGGTCAGGCAGACGGCCAGGCCGAGCACGCCCACGTCGCGCAGCGCCGTGTCGGACAGGCCGGTGACGGCCAGCGCGATCACGATCTCCAGCATCAGCACGCTGGCGATCGCCGCGGCCGCCCGCGGCGAGATGCCGGCGATCAGCGCCGCGGCCGTCACCAGCAGCACCCAGCCGTGCGCCAGCACCAGGATGACCGCCAGCGAGGACGACTCGGCGACGACCGGCACGTACTGCGTCCAGTCGCCGGGCAGCACCAGCTCGTGGTACCCGAACCAAGCGAATACCACGCCGAGCAGGATCCGCCCGGACACCGGCGCCCACTCTGCCGCGACCGCGCCCGCACGCTCGGCGACGCTGGCCAGCCCGCCGGCCGGAGTCGGGGCTGGACTGGCCGGAGCCTGGACTGGCTCGGCTGGCTCGGGCGACACGGACACCGGGAACTTCGGCCGACCGGTAGCCCAGGGCCTAGTCGCGGGGGGCTTGCTCATCGGGCCGCTCCGGTGCCGATGACGTAGACCGCGATCCGGCCGGACTGCTGATCCACCGCCTCGGTGCCGCGGTGGGTCCAGCCGAGTATGGCCAGGGCGAGGCCGATGATCCCGACGAGGATCAGCACCGTCAGCCCGCGCGGTCCAACCGGGCCAGTCATTCCTCAGGCTCCTTGCCGTCCTAAGGCGCCCTGGGCGGGGCGCGTCTCCTCCCGCATCCAGTTCAGGTACGCGGCCGAGCCCGCCACGATGGGCAGCGCGACGATCTCGGGCTCGTCGTAGCTGTGCCGTTCGGTGATGAAGGTGGCGAGTTCGTCGTAGCGGTCGGCCGGGAGCTTGAGCAGCACGAGCCACTCCTCGGCGCGCTCAAGACCGTCTTCCCACCAGTACACCGACGCCACCGGGCCTGCCACCTGCGCGCACGCGGCCAGCCTGGATTCGACCGCGGCGCGGGAAAGCTCCATCGCCTCGGCCCGCGAATCGGTCGTCGTCTGCACCTGGAGGTACTGAACCTCAAGGTCCGCCATGGCACATGATGGTACGCGCACCGTCCCTAGTACTCTGTGCCCGCACGCCTCCGGGGCTGCGACGGGATCTTTCCGGGTTGAGAGGAGCGCGGATGGAACTGGTGCATTCCGGGAAGGTCCGGGAACTCTATGCCGACGGCGACGACATCATCATCATGGTCGCCTCCGACCGGGTCAGCGTCTACGATGTGGTGCTGCCCACGCCGATCCCGGGCAAGGGCGAGGTGCTGACCCAGCTCTCGCTCTGGTGGTTCGGGCAGCTCAGCGACGCGATTCCCAATCACGTGATCTCCGGCACTGACGTGCCTGAGCAGTGGGCGGGCCGGGCCATCAGGTGCCGCCGCCTGCGGATGCTCCCGGTGGAGTGCATCGCCCGCGGCTACCTGGCCGGGCTGGGGCTGGCGTCCTATAACGAAACCGGCACGATCTCAGGCGTGCGGCTGCCGCCTGGCCTCGGCGAAGGCTCCCGGCTGCCCGAACCCGTCTTCACCCCCACCACTAAGGCCGCGGCCGGACACGACGAGCCGATGACCCGGGCAGAGGTGGCGGCACTAGTCGGTGAGCCGGTGGCCGCCGAACTCGAGCGGGCCACCCTGGAGGTCTACCGGCGGGGTGCCGAGCTGGCCGCCTCGCGCGGCATCGTCATCGCGGACACCAAGGTGGAGTTCGGGCTGCTCCCGGACGGGACGCTGATGCTGGCCGACGAGCTGCTCACGCCGGACTCGTCCCGGTTCTGGCTGGCCGAGGAGTGGCAGCCGGGCCGTCCTCAGCGCTCACTGGACAAGCAGTTCCTGCGGGACTGGTCGGCGCGGCTCGACTGGGACCGCCGACCGCCGGGACCGCCCATCCCGCCCGATGTGGTGGCCGCGACCCAGGCGCGCTACCAGGAGCTCTACACGCGGATGACTGCCCGTGAGTGACCCCGCCCTCGGGCATAGCGCGCGGTAAGGCAATCTATAGCCTGTGCCGGATCCTCAGGAAAGGTGATGCGATGAGCGAGCTCAAGACCGAGGCCGAGCCGGCCGAGGTAGGCCTGGATCCGGACCGGCTGCAGCGGATCGGCCGGCACTTCGCTCGCTATGTCGACGACGGCAGGCTGCCCGGCTGGCTGATCACGGTGAGCAGGTACGGCCGCCTGGCGTACGTGTCGAGCTACGGGTCCAGCGACGTCGAGGCCGGCCGGCCGGGACGGACACGGTATGGCGGCTGTACTCGATGACCAAGCCGATCACCTCGGTGGCGGCGATGATGCTCTACGAGGAGGGCGGATTCGAGCTCACCGACCCGGTCAGCTCGTTCATCCCGTCTTTCGCCGACGTCCGGGTCTACGCCGGCGGCTCGGACCTGCGGCAGGTCACCGTCCCTGTCACCGAGCCGGTGCGGATCTGGCATCTGCTCACCCATACGGCCGGCCTTACGTACGGGTTCCACCGGGTACATCCGGTGGACGCCATGTACCGGGCCGCCGGGTTCGAGTGGTCCGCGCCTCCCGGGGCGGACCTGGCGCGGGCGTGCGACCTCTGGGCGGGCATCCCGCTGCTCTTCCAGCCCGGCACGGAGTGGAACTACTCGGTCGCGACCGACGTGCTCGGCCGGGTGATCGAGGTCGTGTCCGGGCAGCGCCTGGACGAGTTCTTCGCGGCGAGGATCCTGCGCCCGCTCGGCATGACCGACACCGGCTTCTATGCCGGGGACACGCAGCTGCCCCGGCTGGCCGCCCTGTACGCGCCGGGGAGTGGCGGTACCGCGGTCAGGCTCGACGCCCTGGGCGACGCCGCCCGCCGCCCGCCGGCCATGCTCGGCGGAGGCGGCGGCCTGGTCTCGACTGCTGCGGACTACCACCGGTTCACCCAGATGCTGCTGAACCGTGCGGACAGCCCGGCCGGAGAACTGGACGGCACGCGGCTCCTGAGCCCGCGCACGGTCGGCTATATGACCCGCAACCACCTTCCTGGCGGCCTTGACCTGGAGACGTTCGGCAGGCCGCTGTACGCCGAATCCCCGTTCCGCGGCGTCGGCTTCGGACTTGGCTTCGCCGTCGTCATCGACCCGGTGCCAGGCAAGGTGCTGTGTACCGCGGGCGAGCTGTCCTGGGGCGGCGCGGCTAGCACCACGTTCTGGATCGACCCGGCGGAAGAGCTGACCGTCTCGTTCTTTACCCAGCTTCTTCCCTCCAGCACCTACCCGATCCGCCCTCAGCTGCGCCGGCTTGTGTACCAGGCGCTGACCAGCTAGACCGGTCGGTCCATTCCGCGGCCTCAGGGTGCTGGGCTCTGTCAGGCGGGTCTCTTGATGCAGGTGTAGGCGCCGTAGAGATGGCGCTCGAAATCTACGGCGAGGATCTCGAAGCCGGCCGCGGCGAGCATCGGCTCCAGCAGCCAACGGAAGGTGCTGAACTCGGTGCGGATGTGTTCGGCGTAATCCTCGCTGGTGTAGCCGTCGGCGGGGTCGGCCGCGGCGTGGTCGAACCAGTCCCGGAAGATCTCCTCGGCGTCAGCGGGGCGGAAGTCGTAGATCAGGTCGCGCAGCCGCAGCACGCCGCCCGGCCGCAGCATCCGCGCGATCCGGTCCAGGGCCAGCGCCTTCCAGAAGTCGGGGAGCTGGTGCAAGGCATTGCGGGTGTACACGCCGTCGGCGGGCGGGCCGGGATGGGAGTAGCTGAGGAAGCCCGCGCGCACGCAGTCCAGGTTGGCCAGGCCCGCAGCGGCGGAGCGCTCGCGCAGCAGCGTGAGCATGGCCGGCGAGACGTCCACGGCGGTCACGTGCCCGAACCGGCGGGCGGCGGCGAGCGCGAACTGTCCGGCGCCCGCTCCCAGGTCCACGACGGCAGAGCTCGCGCCAAGGCCGTGGGCCTCGAAGGCGTCTAGGTCCTCGGCCGGGTCGGGGTAGCCCTGCTTCCGGTCGTAACCGGCCACGAAGGCGGGGTCGAGGTGCTCAGGTCCGGCATGCGCCAGTTCGTCGATCATCCATGCCTCAGTCACGATGCCATTGTCCCGAGCACGGCAAGTCGTTCCTATGTCCGTGGCCGTAGCGCGATATACTCCATTATCGTATAATTCATTTTCGTGATATCCGAAAGTGGACTACCTGATGCGGTGCTGGCGTTGCAGCGAGCCACGCATCGCACGCTGCATGCGCTGAGCGCCGCGCTGGCGGACCTGAACCTGTCGGGAGCCGAGATCAACGCGCTCGCGAACCTCGGCGACGGCGGGACCCTCAACGTCCGCCAGCTCAGTGAACGGACCGGCACCCGGGCCAGCACGCTGACCGGCCTCCTGGACCGGCTGGAGAACCGCGGCTACCTCACCAGGGAGCTAGATCCGGCCGACCGGCGCTCGTTCCGGCTGCCGCTGACCGAGGCGGGCCAGGCGGTGGCCACCCGGGTGCTCACCGCGATCGGGGACCTCGAGTGCGAGGCGCTCTCCCGGCTGTCCGCCACCCAGATCGCCGGCTACCACGCCGTCATCTCCGCCCTGCAGGAGGCCTGCTAATGCCCCGTCACGAGGCTCCGCTCCCCCGCCGCGAGACTCCGGTCCCCGGTCATGAGGCCGCGGCCGGATGGCACGGTTCGGCTGAGGCCGAACTGGCCGAGATCCTGTCCGGGATCACCGGTCCCAGCGGGCAGTTCCGGCACCGGCAGCACATCAACCTGGCCTTCGTGGCCGTGCGGCGCTACGGCATGCCGGAGGCCACGGCCAGGATCTGCGACTGGATCCAGCGCATCGCCGCGTACGAGCGGGCACCGCAGAAGTACCACCACACGGTCTCCCGCGCCTGGGTGGAGATCGTTGCGCATCACGTCGATGCCGACCCGGCCTGCGCCGACTTCGACACCTTCGCCGCGCGCAACCCCGCACTGCTCGACAAGCGCCTGCTCGGCAGGCACTACCGGTCATCGACCCTGGCCGCCGACCCGGCCCGGCACGGCTGGGTCGAGCCCGACCTCGCGCCGTTCCCCTGGACCGCTCAGGGCAGCCTTGTCTAAGGCAGCACGGCCGGCTGACCGACCGCCACCGTCCGGCTGGGTCAGCCCTTAGGCCCGGGCGGGCTGGCCGCGCGGCGGCCGGGACGGCGGCGGCGTATGGCCACGATCGCCGACGCGGCCATGGTCGCCACGCGACGGCCGACCGGGACCTTCCCGGTGACGGGCGCCTCGAGGGCTGGTGCCACAGGGGCCGGCGTTCCAGGGGACGGGGACTCGGCGGTTGGCGGCTCGGAGGTCAGCTCAGGGGCTGGTGGTGAGGGTCCGCGGGGAAGAACGCGGTTCACCTCGCCTGACCTGTCGGCTGGCGGGCGTGAGTAGAGCCCGGTTTGCCAGGCCGGCGACGAGATCACCTGGGTGGGCGCGTCGGCACTGCGCTCTGCCGGCCTGGAGGCGCTCGTCAGCCGGTCCAGTAGCTGCTGCGCGGTCGGGCGGCTCTGCGGGTCTCTAGCCAGGGCGGCTTCCACCAGCGGTCGCAGCGAGTCCGGCACTGCGGCGACGTCGGGGTCGCCATACACGATCCGGTACAAAATGGAGTGGGCGTTCCCGGCGCCGAACGGCGACCGTCCGGTGGCCGCGTACGCCACCGTCACGCCCCAGGCGAAGATGTCGGCCGCCGGACCGGGGTGCCCGCTGATCTGCTCTGGGGCCATGAAACCCATCGAGCCGACCATCATGCCGGTCTTGGTCATACCGGTCGTGTCTTGCCCGCGGGCGATGCCGAAGTCAATGACCTTCGGGCCGGCGTCGGTCAGGATGATGTTGGACGGCTTGAGGTCCCGGTGCATGATCCCGGCCGCGTGGATCACGGTCAGCGCCTCCGCCAGCCCGGTCGCCAGGCCGTGCAGCATGCCGGGATCGACCGATCCGTACGCGTCGATGTGCTCGGACAGCGAAGGACCCTGGGCGTATTCGGTGACCACGAAGGGTGTCGACGACTGGGAGTCGGCTTCGATCACCCGCACTGTGCACGCTCCCTTGACCCGCACCAGCGCGGCCACCTCGCGGCCGAACCGCCGGCGGAACTCCTGGTCACCGGCCAGTTCCGGGCGCAGCACCTTGACCGCGACCTGGCTGCCGTCCCAGGCCACGCCGAGATACACCACGCCCATGCCGCCAGAGCCCAGCCTGGCGGTCAGCCGGTAGTGCCCGATCCGTATCGGGTCGTCAGGCCGAAGAGGCGTGCGAGCCAAAGAACTCTCCTCCCGAAAGGTCAATGGTGGCGTCCAGGCAGGCCAGCACACAGTCCGCATACTAGGTTCCTACCGTATCGACCGGGAGCGTGCCGGGCCGTGGCCGACCGGAAGACGCGAACGACGAACTGCGACTCTGGCGTCAGCGGTGCGGAAGGGCCAGGAGGAGGAACTGACGGCCCTGCATGGTGGCCGTCGAGCCGATGCCGGTGACGGCCGAGCCGGACGAGACCAGCGCGGTGACCGCCTGACTTCCGCCGCCGCCAAGGCCGCTGACCTGGGCTGGCGTCCAGGTCAGCCCGGTGGCTGAGGTCCACGTCACGACGGTCTGCTGACCCGGCTCGCCGTACTGGCCCGCAGCGGTGAAGCCGCCGGAATCGGCGGTCAGCGCCGTGATCACCGCGTTCGGGCCGGGCGGGCTGAACGGCACCTGCCGCCAGCTCGCGCCACCGTCGGAAGATTGTTCGGCGAACGGCACGGCGATGCCCGCCTTGATCTCCTGGCCCAGGGCCACCACGTGATTCCCGTTGATCGCTATCCGCTGGAGCACGGCGGAGGAAGCGCCGGCCGGCAGCGCCAGGTCGATCGTCGTCCACAGCTTGCCGTCGCTGGTGGTCCACACCGCGGGCTGGTTGTTGTGCGAGCCCGCCGACACGAACCCCTGCGGGCCGGCCGCGACCGCGAGGACCTGGATCGGGCCGCTCATCACGTTCATGTCCTGGGCTTTGGTCCAGGAGGTCAGGTCCGGTGACCACCAGACGTCTGCCGCGCTCGCGCTGTCCGGGCCGGCCGGCCGTCCGACGACCGAATACCCGGCCGGGCCCGCCGCCACCGCGATGGCCGAGACCTGGCCCAGGTCCTTCTCGATGCCCCCGCGGGCCCGCTGCCAGGTCGTGCCGTTCGCCGAGGTGAGGACCACCGGGCCGGGCACGCCCACCGCGAGCCAGCCGGACGAACCGTAGGTCACGCTGGTCAGCGCCGTCAGGCCCGGATAGGCGGAGACCAGCGACAGCGAGGAGACCAGACGCCAGGCACCGCCCGGCGTGCTCTGCCAGACCGCCGGGTAGCCGTCGGCGCTGCCCACGGCCACCATGGTGCCGGCGGGAGAGACCGCGGTGCTGTTCACCGCGAGTTCCGGGACGGTTTCACCCTGGACGGAGACCGGGTGGACGCTGCCCGCGGTGGTCGCCTTGAGGAACACCGGCTGCTGGCTGACCGTGTTGCCGTGCGTGGCGCCGACCGCGACCACGGTGCCGTCGGGGGCGACCGTCGCGCTGGGCATCGACTCGCCGGTGGCTTGGCCGAGCGATCCGGTCGGCTGCCAGGCGGCGCCGGTGCCCGTGCCCGTGCTGGTATAGGCCACGAAGCGTCCGGTCGCGGTCTGGCCGACCACGGCGAAGCCGTAGTCGCTTCCCTTGACGACGCCGGGGCTCCAGCCCGCCGCCGCGCCGATCGTTCCGGCGTACTGCCACGCCAGTCCGTTCAGGGAAAAATATGCCACGCCGAATGCGGTGCCCGACGATGGACCGCCGCCCGGCCTGACCGCGATCAGCGCGGCGTTGTCGAAGGCCAGGCCGCTGATCGTGTCACTGGCCTCGTTACTAATCGGTATGTTCACCCGGGTCCACGCCGACCCGCCGTCCGTGCTCAGCCACGCAACGGAGTAGGTGGCCCCGGCGGCGGCGACCGCGCCGGCGATCAGCGTGTCGTCACCCCGGTAGGTGGCGTAGGAAATGTTCTGAACGGCCTCGCCTGCCTCCGCCAGACCCAGGTCGGCGGCCGTCATCCGCTGCCAGGTCAGGCCGTCGCGCGACGTCCAGATGACCGCCTGCGTCCCGCCGCCCGCGGCGTTGCCCTTGCCCGCCGCCAGGAAGCCGGTGGCGGTCTTGGTGACCACCCACACCGCGTCGCCGGGCAGCTGGGGGGATACGCCATGGGTCGACGCGAGCGTCCACGACGCCCCGTCCGGGCTGGTCCAGATGGCCTGCGGGCCGATCGCCAGCCAGCCGCCCGGGCCGCCGGCCAGTAGCGTCGCCTGATGGCCGAACGGGACCTGGACCCCTCTACCTCCGCCGGCCGCGTGCAGCGGGGCGAGGCGCCAGGTCTTGCCGCCGTCGGACGAGACGAAGAACTGCTGGCGGACCAGGCCATCGCTGGCCTGCGAGCCTAGGGCCACGATCGTGTTGCCGGAGGCGACGACGCGGTTGAGGGTCTGGAAGACGCCGCGCGGCTGCTGGCCAGGGTAGGTCGCCAGGTTGGCCGTGGTGGCGCCCTGCGGAGCCAGCTGGTTCGCGGTCAGCTGGCCGAGACTGAAAACGTGGCCCATCAGCAGCCCGGATATCAGGGCGGCGACGGCGACCACCACGACGACCGGCACCCCGATCAGGGTCATCCGGCGGCTGAACCGGCCTCGTCCGAGGGCCCGCGGCCGGGCGGAGGGCGATGCGGGCTCGAAGAGGAGGGATCCGGTCGGCGGCCGGCGGGCGGGACCGGGCCGGTTGGTACGGCCCTCGTTGGCACGGGGCCCACCGGTGCGGGGCTCGCTGAGGTACGACTCGCCGGTCCGGGGCTCGCTGGTGGAGGGCTGGCTGGTGCGGGCCTGGCTGACAATGGGCGCGCTGGGGACGGGCGCGCTGAGCACGGGCTGGCCGACGTGGGGCTGGCTGACACGGGGATGGGTTGACGGCCAGGTGTAGGCCAGCACGGTCTGAGCGGGATGGTCCTCACGGGCGGCCGGGTCGGTCAGCAGGTCCAGCAGCTCATGCGCGGTCGGCCGCCGCTGCGGATCCTTGGCCAAGGCGGCCATGACCATCGTCTGCAGGGCCGGAGGGACCGCGGTGACGTCGGGGGAACCGTGCAGGATCCGGTACACGATCGCCACGGATTCCCCGGTGCCGAAAGGCGGCTGCCCGCTGGCCGCGTACGCGACCGTCACGGCCCAGGCGAAAATGTCGGCTGCGTGGCCGGCCCGGCCCGTGACCTGCTCCGGAGCCATGAAACCAGCCGAGCCGACCATCATGCCCGTCTTGGTGACAGAAGTCGCGTCCAGCGTCTGGGCGATCCCGAAGTCGATGACCTTCGGGCCGCTCTGCCCCAGGATCACGTTCGACGGCTTGAGGTCTCGGTGCACCACCCCGGCCGCATGGATGGCGGTCAGCGCCTCCGCGAGCCCGGTGGCCAGGCCGTACAGCATGTCGGCGCCGAGTGGCCCGTTGGCGTCGATATATTCCGACAGCGAGGGCCCGGCAGCGTATTCGGTGACCATGAACGGCCGCGACGAGTTCGTGTCGGCCTCGATCACCCGGACCGTGCACTCGCCTCTGACCAGCATCAGCGAAGCCACCTCACGGCCGAACCGGGCCCGGAATTCCGGATCATCGGCCAGCTCGGGGCGCAGTACCTTGACGGCGACCTGGCTGCCGTCCCCATCCGGGTAATTTGGGTCATTGGGGGCAAAGCCGAGGTACACCACCCCCATGCCGCCCGCACCCAGCCTGGCCGTCAGCCGGTAGCGTCCGACCCGCGAGGGATCATGATCCCTGAGCGGCTCGCGAGCCAACGAGGCCCCTTCCCCCGAGTGACAATGGTTACGCCTGCGGTGCCATGTGCAATACGTTCTGCGGGGCATTTATCCCAAATGCTGCTTATGTCACCTTATTCGGTTTTCTCTGCCCCGGCTAAGTCCAATCATTACATGTGTCTGACGGACCAGGTAATGTTCGGCTGCCGAAGGCCCCCGTCTATGTCAGCGAGCCTGAGCTTGGCGCCGCAGACGAGATCAAACGTCTCATTTGCTGAGACGTCACCCCAGACCAAGCCGAGGTCTCGTTCCGCGGGATCGACCCGGTGGCCTACCTGGGCTGACCGCCGCGCCGGGCCTGCGTGACGCTGACCGACACGGCGAGCAGGACGGCGCCCCACGGGCCCGCTACCCACAGCGGCCAGGGGTAGATCAGTTGGGCGGTGGTGGCGGAGACCAGAACCCAGACCACGAGGTTGATGGACACGACCGCACCCCAGATGGTCCACAGCACCTTGAGCGGCGCGGGAAGGCCAGCGAAGCCCCGTCGGCTCACGGCAGCGGCCTGCGAGGTGGCGGGCGGATGCGCGGGCGGCGCGGCCGGTGGCCCGGCCGGTTCCCGCTGGGCCACCGAGCCGGTCTCTGGCAGGTCCGCGTACAACGGGGCGAGATCGCCGTAGGTCACCGCCTCGGATGCCAGCCCCATGCGTTCGAGGTACTCGTCCATCTTCAGGCGGCCCTCGTCCAGGGCAGTGCGCAGGCGCTCGATAACCTCCTGACGATCCGCGTCCGAGGCCCGCATCCGCTGGCGATCATCCATAGCGCCCCTCCGCCTGATGTCGCTTATCTACCCCTTTTTACAGGATAGCCGGGGCGAGGCCGGCGTTGCCGTGATGTCGCGTCGGCTGGCAGCATGACGACGTGGACTACGTACTCGCGCAAGTGAACATCGGCCGGATGCGTGAGCCGCTGGACAGCCCGCTGCTCGCGGACTTCGTGGCGGCCCTTGACCCGGTGAACGCGGCAGCGGACGCGGCCCCCGGGTTCATCTGGCGACTGCAGACCGAAGACGGCAACGCGACCGCCGTGCACGCGTTCGAATGGGACCAAGCCGGGAGCGCCGGCGTCCTAGTCAACATGTCGGTCTGGGAGTCGGTCGAGGCACTCGCCGCATTCGTCTACTCCGACACCCACCGCCAGGTCCTCAGGCTGCGCCGCCGGTGGTTCGAGCGGATGGCCGAGGCCTATGTCGCCCTGTGGTGGATACCGCGCGGCCGCATTCCGCCGACCGATGAGGCCGAGGAGCGGGTACTGCGCTTGCGCGCGTCCGGGCCTACGCCGTACGCGTTCACGCTCAGGGAGCATTTCCCGCCGCCCGACGTAGCCGGCTTCGGGCCGATCCGCAGCCCGGAAGGATGGACCTGCCCCGCCTGATCCCGGGTGCGATCGGCTGGCACTGCGCCGCCGGCCTGACTGCGGGCCGGCCCTGGGGTTAGGAATATTTGACACAGTGTCCGCTGTGCATGGCGATGGCACGGTGGGATTACTTCTGGATCGCTACCGGTCTTCGGCACCATCGCGCCACGTTTCGGCGCGCACGCCGAGTACGTCTGCCTGTCCGAGCAGGCCGCGGTGGCATCTAAACCGGCCAACCTGACCTACGCGGAAGCGGCCGCGCTCGTCGACGCGACGGCACTGTGCTTCCTGCGGGATAAGGCGAACCTGCAGCGCGGGCAGTCCATCTTGATCAACGGTGCCTCCGGGGCGGTGGGCACCAGCGCCGTCCAGCTCGCCAGGCACCTCGGAGCGACCGTGACCGGAGTCTGCAGCGGCGCGAACACCGAGCTGGTCCGCACGCTGGGCGCCGATATCGTCATCGACTACACCCAAGCCGACTTCGCCCGGGCCGGGCAGACCTACGATGTGATCTTCGACGTGGCGGGCAAAAGCTCTTTCTTCCGCTGCCGCCCGGCGCTCAACCGCGCGGGGATCTACCTGACAACTGCTCCCTCCCTGGCGATCCTGCTTCAGATGCCGTGGACGTCGAGGTTCAGCGCCCGGAAGGCCGTGGTCGCGTTCACCGGCCTGCGAGCGGCCGCCGAGAAACGCAAGGACCTGCTGTACATCTCCGAACTCGCGAAGTCCTCATCGCTCGCCCCGGTCATCGATGCGTGCTACCCGTTGCGGCGGATCGCCGACGCGCACCGGCACGTCGACTCGGGACGCAAGAAAGGGAACATCATCGTCACGATGTAGGATCCCCGGGAACCCGCCCCCTAATCGGAACGGCGGCACCGACACGGTGCACGGCTAGCCGGTACCCCAGTGCGGCGGCCGCTCGCGATAGAGGCGCTCATCATCGTCCGGCCCGGGCGGTTCGCCCCAGCCGACATCGGTATCTTCCTGGCTCTGCGTCGGCAGTACCGGCTCGTCGCGCGGGTCCGGCGGGCTGACGCGGGCTGGCTGCTTCGGTGCGGCGTCCGGCGGCATGCAGCCATCATCCCAGGCGCGGCCCGGGCGGGCGCCGTACGGCCACGCCATTTGCTGATCCGCCCGGCGGTGCACATGCCCGCTAGCCGATGCCCTGACGGTGCCGCTAGCTCATCAGCTGAAGCGGGGCGGCTGGCCGGTCGCTTCGAGCACTGACATCCACAGATCTCCGTTCGGGTCGACCTGATTACGGCTGCCCGTCGCCAGGGAAGCGGTGTGAGAGAGTTGCGGCAGTACCGACGGGGAAAGGGGTGCCGCAGATGCCTCCTGATGCCGCCCCAGGTTCGCCGGGCGGCCGGACCGGCGACATGGCCAGGCCTGGCAGGAACGCGCTGGGCCGGGCATTGGCCAGCTGCCTGCCGCCAGCGCCGGGCTTATATTGACTCCGTGAAGCCGCCCCGTCGCCTGTCGATCCCGGGCTGCATCGGCTGCGGGGCGATGAGGCAGTATGAGAGCTGCGCGGGGGCCTGCCGCGAGCGCAGGCTTGAGCTGGTCAGCGGCGGTGACTACGACGAGCTGACGGCGGCCGCGGCGGCCTGTCGTGTTCGCATCGAGGGGCTCTGGGATGTTGTCGGGGAGCTGGCGCGCAGAGAGCCAGGCCCGGGCGAGTGGCGGGCGACGTATGAGGCGGTTCGGCAATCGGCGCGTTCAGCGCTGCGACGTTTCAGGCCCGCGGCCGGGGGCCGCGACGATGAGCTGCGTTCGCCCGCGGAGACCGTGCTCGTCTGGCGATGTCAGGACTGCGGAGGCGTTGATGCTCCGCAGGAGTGCATCGATGTTTGCATCTGGGGTCCGGTCGACTGGGTGGATGCGGCCTCGTATGAGTCCGAGCGGTCGCGGGCCGCTGTCGATCGCGAGGTTGAGCAGTCGCTGGCTGGGCTGCTTCGCAGGTTTGCGTTCGCGACGCCGCGTGACGGGCAGTGGGAGCGAAGCTGGCGTGCCGTTCAATCGCAAGCGCGGCTCGCTCTCCGATCAAGGGAAACACGCCACGTTGCGAACGAGATGTGACGAGACAGGTCCCGGCCCGCCGGCCGAGCACGGCAACCGTGCTCCGGGATGTTCGATACGGTCTTGCCGACGGCGGGGAGCACGTTGAGGAAATGTGTCGGCGGCCAGGACGGCCCCCTCCGGACGCGGTCACGGCCGCTGAGCAGATTGGAGGTACCACCGGACATGCAGAAGTTCTCGCTGGAGGCCCTGGGTCATCAGCTGATGGAACGGGCCGGCTCCGCAGGCGGAGGTCACACCGCGGACACGGTTGGGCTCAGCCGGCCAGCAGGACGCCGAGGAACAACGCGGCCAGGGCGCTGAGGCCGGTCAATGCGCCGCCTGCCCGACCAGGGCGGCGACCTGATCGTGGAGCGACACGGCGGCGGTGAGGCGGTTATCCACGGTGAGGTGCGGAGCGGCCGGCGCGGTCCCGATGCGCATGGTCCGGCAGAACTCCTCGAACTCCGCCATCTTGGCCGAGTCACGCGCCAGCCCGCGGGCGGAAAGCCGGTGCCGCAGCGTGTCCTCGTCTGACCTGACCCAGACCAGGCGCACGGGCTCGCCGCCGAGTCCGGCGACCCAGGACCGCCACCGCTGAGCGTCGTGGATCTGCCCGGTAAAGGGGCCGGACAGCAGGACCGGACAGCCGTGGGCGCGGATCTCGCGGGCGGTTGCCGTCATTCCGGCGTACTCGTGGACCTTGACATGGTCGTCGTACCACGGCCCCTCGCGCTCGCCCGGCGGGCGGCCAGCGGACGCGAGGATAGCGGCCACGAACGATCCGTACATCGTGTCCTTGTCGAGCAGCGCCGGAGTCGGCTCGAGCGCGGCGAGCAGCAGGCCCGCGACCGTGCTCTTGCCCGCTCCAGGCGGTCCGGCCACCACCCAGGCCGGCGCGTGGGCGCTCACGAGCTCAGGATGACCCAGCTGTGCCCGGGCACCAGGGCGGGATCGGCGGGCCGGGCGCCCGGGTCGGGGGTCTCCGCCACCGCCAACCCGGCCGCGTCGACCGGGAACCGGAACGAGGTGTCGCCCGTGTTCAGCAGGACAAGTATCCCGGCGTCGTCCGCGGCGGCCCGGAAGGCGATGGCTTCGTTGGTCAGGTGCTGGACGGACGTCCGCGCCCGGACCAGCCACGGGTGGCGGCGGCGGAAGCCGATGAGGCGCTGGTGCAGCCGGTAGACCGGCCAGCCATCGGGCAGTAGCTCAGCTGGACTGGCGGGGAAGGCCGGGCGGATCTGGTCGTCACCGCCGGCCCACTGTTCCTTGATGCCGCGGAATGCCTGCTCGTC
This sequence comes from Streptosporangiaceae bacterium, assembly GCA_052144275.1. GTDB lineage: Bacteria > Actinomycetota > Actinomycetes > Streptosporangiales > Streptosporangiaceae > Palsa-504. Next base: position 7,158 of record JBKQQQ010000923.1, on the reverse strand, counting down.
GCCGTAGTAGATGCTCGGTATGCCGCCGACGGTGAACAGCACGGCCAGCGCGTGGCCGAAATGCCGTTCGTCTGCGAGCTGGCTGGCCAGCCTGGTCACGTCGTGGTTGCCGGTGAACGTCTGCGGCATGACGCCGTCGAGCACCTGGTTGTGCCGGTCCAGTACCCAGGCCAGCTCGAAGAAGTTCCTGTCGTTCAGCGAGCTCCAGATCGCCTTCCACAACTCGTACTGGGTGACCGAGTCCAGGCCGCTGTCCGACGCGTAGGCCGCGTAGTCGCCGTGGATCATCTCGCCGAGAAACCACGCGCCGGGATGCGACTCCCGGACTCTCGGCAGCACCTTGGACCAGAAGCTGGCCGGCACCGCGTATGCGGCGTCAAGCCGCCATCCTGCCGCGCCCCGGTCGAGCCAGTAGGTCATGACCTGAGCCACGTAGTCGAGTACCTCGGGCTCCTCGTGATCGAGGGCGACGAGCTGCTGATGACCCTCGAACGTCGCATACTCGCCGCTGCCCGGATCGCGCCGGAACCATCTGGCGGCGGGCGAGCCCGGCCCGCCGGCGAGCGCGGCCCGGAATGCCGGGAACGAACGGCCGACATGGTTGAACACCCCGTCAAGAACGATGCGCACGCCACGGCGGCCGGATTCGGCAACCAGATGGTCGAAGTCCTCCTGATCGCCGAGCCGGGGGTCTACCTCGAAGTGATCGACGGTGTCGTAACCGTGGGTCTCGGCCGCGAAGATCGGCCCGAGAAGCAGGCCCGAGCAGCCGAGTTCGACCGCGTAATCGAGCCATCCCTCCAGCTGCCGCAACCGGTGCCGGACGGGCTCCCCCGCCGCCAGCGCCGCCTTCTCCGCGCCCGCGAAGCCCAGCGGGTACACATGCCACCAGATAGTGCGCTCAGCCCATGACACCACCCGGGTAACCATAGCTGGCGAATGTGACAGGCGGGATGTGCGGGCTCCGCGCGACGGCTGGCCTTTAGTGAACGCTGGGGTCCGGGCCGCCGATGGCTTGCCCGGCCGGGGTCCAAGCCTCGGCGTCCGGCCTGGTCTCCGGGGAAATGAAGCCGAGGATGGCAGCGCCGGTCAGCACGGCGGCGGCCAGGCCGAAGGCCGCGGGGTAGCAGACCGAATCGACGAGGAAGCCTCCGGCCACGGGCCCGATGACGGAGCCGACATCACCGGCCATCTGGTAGGACGCGACCAAGGTCCCACCGCCGTTGTCGATGATGTCGCCGATCACGGCCGCCGGGGCCACGTCCAGCAGGCCTGAGCCGAAGCCGGCCACGGCCAGCGCGGCCAGGAACGCGCACGGGCCGGGCAGCAGGGCCAGCATGACCATGCCGACGGCCGAGATCGCGCAGCCGGCGATGATGACCGGGCGCCGGCCGAGGGTATCGGCCACCCGGCCGCCGGGCACCAGCGCGGCGCCGTTCAGCGCGGCGAACAGGAGGAACCCGATCCCCGTCCAGACCGGCGACCGGTGCAAGACCTCCCGTACGAACAGCGGCACGAGGGCGCCGCGCATGCCCAGCGCGCCGAAGCCGTCGGCCAGGTTGGCTGACGCCGCGGCCCGGTAGGCGCGGTTGCGCATCGCGCGGCCCAGGGTAGCCAGCGAGCGGACTTGCGGCCGACCGGCTGTCGCGCGCCGGTGGTTCGGCGTGCGGCGCAGCACGACCGCGGCCAGCACGGCGGGCACGACGAGCAGGCCGCCGTAGATGAAGAACGGCGCCCGCAGCGACCACGCCGCGACCAGGCCGCCCACCGCGGGGCCGCTGATCCCGCCGAGCAGGAATCCGCCGCTGAACAGGCCGCTGGCCCGGCCGCGCTGATCGCCAGGCACGCTGCCGAGGAGCAGGGCCTGGGCGCTGATGCTGAACATCGCCGAGCCCACCCCGCCGCCGCCGCGCAGCAGGAGCAGTTCCGTGAAGCAGCGGGAGAACCCGGCCAGGACGCTGCTCACCGCGACCAGCGCTATACCCGCCGCCATCACCCCGGGCTCGCCGAAGCGGTCCGCCAGGCGCCCCGCGGGCAGTGCCCCCACTACCCGCATCAGCGCGAATACGCTGATCACGCCGGCCGCCGCGGTCACGTTTACGCCAAACTGGCGGGCGAAGGCGGGGATGGCCGGGGCGACGATCCCGAACCCGAGTGCGACCGTGAACGAGACCGCGGTAAGGACCGCCACTTCCGGCGGCAGATCGCGGAACGGGCCTCGCCGGGCACCACGCACGAAACGGCATTGTGCCAGCTAACTCGCGAGTACCAAAGGGACAACCGTTCCCGGGGCACGCAACCGCCTCGTTTGGGACAAATCTTGACAGGAACCTGCCGCGGCCGTCAGCCGTGAGCAGCAGCGGGCACAATGACGCCATGGCATCACACGTCGCACTGCTGCGAGGCATCAACGTCGGCGGCCGGAACAAGGTCCCGATGACGGACCTGCGCGAGGTCGTGACCTCGCTCGGGCATACCGGGGTGACCACCTATATCCAGAGCGGCAACGTGCTGTTCAGCACCGCCGACATCGACACCGCCAAGCTGGCCGCGGCGCTCGAGTCGGCCATCGGCGAGAGGTTCGGGATCTGGTCCTCGGTGGTGGTCCTGAGCCGCGACGAACTGGCCGAGGTGCTGGCCGGCAACCCGTATCCAGATGAGCCAAACCCCAAGCTGGTGCACGTGGTGTTCCTGAACGCCGAGCCGCCGGAGGACCTGCTCGCCCGCATCGCAGCCGCCGAGAGCGCCGCCGCGGCCAAGGGCAGCCGGGACACCGTCCGGGCGGCCGGCCGCGCCCTCTTCGTGCATACGCCGGACGGCTACGGGACCAGCGAGCTGGCCCAGGCACTGTTCCGGATCATCAGCGCTCCGGGGAAACAGAAGAAACAGGAGCTGGCGGCCACGGCCAGGAACTGGGCCACGGCGACCAAATTGCTGTCCCTGTGCGAGGAGAGCCGGTGAAGCGGGCGGTACTGGTGACGGGGGCGTCCCGGGGCATCGGCCGGGCGGTGGCGCAGGCGTTCGCGGAGCTGGGCGACCGGGTGGCGGTACACCACCGCGGGTCGCCGGAGCTCGCCCGCCAGGTGCTTTCGGGGCTGCCAGGCGGCGGCCACACGGTCGTGCAGGCCGACCTGGCTGACGCCGACGCCGTCCGGCGGATGGTCGACCAGGCTCGGGCGGACCTCGGCGGCCTGGACGTGCTGGTCAACAACGCCGGGATCTACGCCTGGCATCCGATCACCGAGGTGTCCTACCAGCAGTGGCAGGACGCCTGGCGCGAGACCCTCGCCGTCAACCTCACCGGCGCGGCCAACGTGACCTGGTGCGCCGTGCAGTACATGAAGGAGACCGGCGGCCGGATCGTCAACGTGACCTCGCGCGGCGCGTACCGAGGCGAGCCGCGGCATCCGGCGTACGGGGCGAGTAAGGCCGGCCTGAATTCGTTCGGGCAGTCGATGGCACGAGCCCTGGCGCCGCTCGGCATCGCGGTCGCGACCGTCGCCCCGGGATACGTCGAAACCGACATGGCGGTAGACGAGCTGAACTCACCGCGCGGGGAGGAGATCCGGGCACAGAGCCCGTTCAACCGGGTCGCGACGCCGGAGGAGATCGCGGCCGCCGTCGTCTACCTGGCCTCCGCCGAGGCCGAGTGGGCCAGCGGAGCCATCCTCGACCTCAACGGAGCCTCCTACCTACGGTGACGGCTTTGTCAGCAAGGGCGCGTCAGCGAGGCGCGAGGTTTAGAGCTGGCGGACGCCGTCCGGGGACGGGGTCGTGGGCAGCACGGTCATCACCCGGCCCCAGGCGAGCTCGGTGCCGGCCGCCAGGCAGCCGTCGACCACCGCGTCGGTGCCCAGGGCGCTGACCCTGATGGCCGGCATGACCGGCGCGATCAGCTCCAGCTCCCGGGTGACCACCTCGGCGAAGCCGGGCGCGCGGCCGATCCCGCCGCCGAGCACGATCAGGTCGGGGTCGACCACCGTGATGACGGCGCAGATCGTCTTGGCGATCAGCTGCGCCTCCTCCGCGACCACGGCCATCGCCCGCTGGTCGCCGCCGGCCGCGGCCTCGAAGACCCGCCGGGCCGACACCGGGCCGCGCATGCCGCCGCGGCGGGCGGCCCGCACGATTCCTGACGCCGACGCCGCCGCTTCCAGGGTTCCGCGCTTTCTGGCCTCCTGCTCGTCCGCGCCGGACCCGCCGGACATGGGCAGGAACGCGATCTCCCCCGCGACGCCGTGCGCCCCGCGTAGCAGCTGGCCGCCGAGGACCAGCCCCATGCCGATGCCGGTGCCGATGTGCACGAAGGCGAAGTGATCGACTTCGCGGCCGTGGCCGAGCGCGCGCTCGGCCAGGGCGGCGGCATCCACGTCGTTCTCCATCACCAGCGACGGCCCGAACGCCTCCCGCAAGCCGGCCAGCGCCGCCGGGCGGTCCCAGCCGCGCAAGCCGCCGGTGAGCTTCATCGCGTTTCGCCGCGGGTCGTACACGCCCGGGCTGCCGATCACGGTCTGGGTGATCGCCGAACGGGACACACTCGCGTTCTCGCACAGCATGTCGGCGAGCCCGACGAGCTCGGCCACCCGGCTGCGGACGCTGGTAGCGCGGGCCCGTAGCGACTCCCTGGCCCTGATCTCCCCGGACAGGTCGGCGATCGCGCCGCGGACGTACTCGTGCCCGATGTCCAGCCCGAGCACCAGGCCCGCGTCCGGCCTGATCTCGTACAGCCGGGCCGACCGGCCAGGGACCCCGGTCCGCTGGCCGGCGATCCGGACCAGGCCCGCGCGCTCCACGTTGTCCAGGGCCAGCGACACGGTTGGCTTGGACAGGCCGGAGACCCGGGCAAGTTCGGCCCGCGAGCAGGCGCCGCGCTGGCGGATGTGCTCGAGTAGGAGCTGCTCGTTCATCGCCCTGATCAGCGATGGTCGCGCCGCGAACAGGACCGCGCCGGAGTTCTCCGGAGGTGGAAGAGCCGATGCCGACTCCGACCGCTCGGCGGCGGACGCCACCGCGGGCTCGACCGCGGGCGTACCTGCCGACATGGCTGTCACGGCGACCTCCTCCATCATTGCGCTGGACATCCAGTGCCCACCCATATGCCAGAAATTACGGGCTTGGGGTGCCCCGAAGTTACATCCTTGGGTCAGTTCGTCGGGACCCTTGTCCCGGACAAATAGTTAGGATACTGTCCTAACAAAATTCGCGGAAGGGGTAACTGGTGACGGGCCGCGGAAGCTCCCCGCCACGCGGGATCCGCTCCGCACACACAGGCCGCTACGTAACCAGATCGCTATGTGACCAGAGATCGCTATCCGGCAGACGTTGCGGCACGAACAGACGTCGATCTAGCGCGGAGGACCGCTTTGTGCGTAGGCACTGGATCTCAGCCCAGACACTGGCTCTGCGCACAGTTAGGACGAAAACGGCAGTAAGGACGAACGGTATGAGACGCCTCACCAGATACGGGGTTATCATCGGGGCCGGCCTGCTCGCGGTCGGCTGCAGCGCCGGCTCCGGTTCCAGCTCGAGTTCAGGCTCCAGTAGTGGCAAGACATCGACAAGCAGCGTGCTGACCATCTCCAACGAGAACGGCGCGCTGTGGACCTGCGGATTCAATCCGTTCAACGGCTCAGATAACCTCCTGTCGGTCGGTTTCACCTACGAACCGCTGGTCTACGTGAACCCGCTGCAGGACGGCAAGACCACGCCCATGCTCGCCACTTCCTGGAGCTGGGGCGCGGGTAACAAATCGCTCACGTTCACGATCCGCCCGGGCGTCAAGTGGAGCGACGGCACGCCGCTGACCGCAGCCGACGTGGCGTACACCTTCAACCTGCTCAAGAAGGACCCGGCCCTGGACCTGACCGGGGTCTGGTCGGTACTGTCCAGCGTCACCGCTACCGGCTCCAGCACGGTCTCGATGAATTTCAGCACCGTCGCGGTGCCGTACTTCTACTACATCGCGGACCAGACGCCGATCGTGCCCGAGCACATCTGGTCGAAGCTCGCCAACCCGACGACCAACCCCATCAGCCAGCCTGTCGGCACGGGTCCCTACCTGATGAGCAAGTGCAGCCCGTCGAATATCACCTACACCGCCAACCCGCACTACTGGCAGCCGGGCGAGCCGAAGATCGCCAAGATCCAGTACCCGGCGTACACGAGCAACAATACGGCCAACGACGACCTGGCTAACGGGAACGCGCAGTGGGGCGCCCAGTACATCCCGGGCATCCAGGCCTTCTACACGTCCAAGAGCCCGAACTACCACTACTGGTTCCCGCCCACCGTCAACGTCTCGCTGATCCCGAACCTGACCAACCCGCTGCTGAGCAACGTCAAGGTTCGTCAGGCCATGTCGTACGCGATCAACAGGAGCCAGGTCTCCAGCATCGGCGAGTCCGGCTACGAGCCGCCCGCGAACCAGACCGGCATCGTCACCCCGACGTTCTCCAGCTCAGTGAACAACTCGGCCCTCGCGGCCTGGGGCACTGGCTATGACCCGGCCAAGGCGAAGGCGCTGCTGGAATCGGCTGGCTTCCACCTGGGCTCCGACGGCATCATGGCGAACGCGGCCGGGCAGAAGCTGGCGTTCACCGTCGACAACATCGGCGACTACTCCGACTGGGTTGCCTCGATGCAGGTGATCCAGCAGGATCTCAAGGCGGTCGGCATCCAGATCACCCCCGACAACCTGTCCAACACCGACTTCGACGCCAACGTGTACTACGGCAAGTTCCAGCTCGCCTACTACGACCAGCAGACCTTCGGCCCGAGCGCGTACTACGAGCTGAACAACTGGCTCAACTCCGCGAACACGGCGCCGGTCGGCAAGGTGGCCGCCAGCAATTACGAGCGCTACAGCAACCCGGCCACCGACGCCCTGCTTAACAAGTACGCGACCACGACGAGCACGGCCATGCAGCAGCAGATCATGAACCAGATACAGCAGGTCATGTTGAGCTCCGTGCCCATCATCCCGGTCGTGGAGGCCGTCGACTGGTACCAGTACGACACCGGGTCATTCAGCGGCTGGCCCACGCCCGGCAACCCGTACGCCCAGCCATCCGCGTACAACTACCCAGACAACGAGCAGGTGCTGCTGCATCTGTCGCCGAAGTAAGTTAAGGCGCCGCGGGCCAGGGACCCCGGGAAGTC